>CALFIA010000028.1 GCA_937876275.1 uncultured Actinomycetes bacterium
GGAGGAAGCCCTTGCAGGGGCAAAGGTCCTCCCCTCCTGGCCGTCACCGCGAGATCACGTCGGCCGCTGAGCGCGCTGGCTACATTCGAACCTCGTGCGTCTCGTCGTAGCCCGTTGCACCGTCGACTACCGAGGTCGGCTGGATGCCCATCTTCCCGAGGCCGTCAGGCTCATCATGGTGAAGGCCGACGGCTGCGTCGCCATCCACGCCGACGGCGGCGCCTACAAGCCGCTGAACTGGATGAGCCCGCCTTGCACTACTCGCATCACTGTCGATGACACTCCTGATGATGTTGCCGAGGTCTGGACCGTCGAGAACAAGGCGGGGGAGCAGCTTGTGATCCACGTGCACGAGACCTTCGGTGAGACCGTGCACGAGCTCGGCCTAGATCCCGGCCTCATCAAGGATGGCGTCGAGGCCCATCTTCAGACGCTTCTCGCCACTCATGTCACCGTGCTCGGCGATGACTGGAGCCTGGTGCGCCGCGAGTATCCGACGGCTATCGGGCCAGTTGACCTGCTGTGCAAGGACGCCAAGGGTGGCACCGTCGCGGTGGAGATCAAGCGCCGCGGTGAGATCGACGGGGTGGAGCAGCTCACGCGATATCTCGAGCTCTTGAATCGCGACCCGATTCTGGCCCCGGTGAGCGGCATTTTCGCTGCCCAGGAGATCAAGCCCCAGGCTCGCACGTTGGCTGAAGACCGGGGAATTCGCTGCGTCGTGCTGGATTACGACGCCCTCAAGGGCACTGATGATCCCGGCCTACGACTCTTCTAGCTCAATGGAAGGATGGCGTCATGACGCATGAGATGAGCACCGTCGGAGTGATCGGCCTGGGCACCATGGGTGCTGGCATTGCCGAGGTGATTGCCCGCTCGGGCTACCGCGTCATCGCTATCGAGATGTCCGAGCCGACACTGGCCAATGGGCGAGCACATGTCGAGGGCTCGACCGCGCGGGCACTGAAGCGAGAGAAGATCACCGAGGCTGATCGCGATGCACTTCTCGGTCGCATTACCTTTACCACTCACCTGGGTGATCTCGCCGACGCAGATCTCGTGATCGAGGCCATTCCGGAAAGACTTGAGCTCAAGCGCGAGTTGTTCGCGAAGCTCGATGAGATCACCCCAGCCCACGCGATTCTGGCATCGAATACCTCGTCATTATCTGTAACGGATATCTCAGTCGCGACCAAGCGACCGGCACAGGTGGTCGGCCTTCACTTCTTCAATCCGGCGCCGGTCCAGGCATTCGTCGAGGTTGTGCGCACGGTCATCTCCGATGATTCCGTGATCGAAAGCGTGGTCGCCTTCGCGGAATCACTGGGCAAGAAGCCGGTGGTCATCGGCGACAAGGCCGGTTTCATCGCCAATGCGCTCTTGTTCGGGTACCTCAACCACGCCGTCTCGATGTTCGAGCAGAAATACGCGAGTCGCGAAGATATCGATGATGCGATGCGCTTGGGCTGCGGCTACCCAATGGGTCCCCTGGCGCTCGTCGATCTCATCGGTCTCGATACCTCATACGAGATTCTTGACACGATGTACAAGCAGGGGCGTGATCGTCTCCATGCACCGTCGCCGATTCTGAAGCAGATGGTGACAGCCGGTCTACGTGGTCGCAAGAGTGGCCGTGGGTTCTACACCTACGAAGCGCCGAATTCTCCCGTGGTGGTCTCCGATGCGCTGACACCGTCGGAATCCAGCGATAGTGCTGCGGGTCGTTCGATCGAGTCTGTCGGGCTCGTCGGCACCGGCACTATGGCCGCGGGTATTGCCGAGGTCATTGCCAAGGCGGGCAAGCAGGTCGTGATCGTGGGTCGCAGTGATGCGAGTGCGAAGCGCGCCCGTGCCACCATCGAGAACAGCACCGCTAATGCTGTCGACAAGGGCAAACTGGATGCGGCCGATCGTGATGCTGCACTGGCTCGGATCTCAATCAGCACGCAGCTCAGTGCCCTGGCCGGCTGCGATCTCGTGATCGAGTGCATCGTCGAAGAGGCCGAGCCCAAGCTCGCACTCTTCCGTGAACTCGACACGGTGTGCCGCACCGGCGCCATCTTGGCGACCACGACCTCGAGCCTTCCCGTTGTCGACCTCGCGGCTGCGACCTCGCGACCCAGTGATGTCATCGGCATCCACTTCTTCAACCCAGCCCCGGTGATGAAGCTCGTGGAGGTTGTCACCACCGTGGCCACCCGTACCCAGACTCTTGATACGGCACGAACATTCGTGCTTGAACTGGGCAAGCATCCGGTTGTCTGCGGTGACAGAGCCGGCTTCATCGTGAACGCGCTTCTCTTCCCGTACCTCAATGACGCCATTCGCATGGTCGAGGTCAACTACGCCTCGACTGATGACATCGACCTCGCGATGAAGCGAGGCTGCGGTCTACCGATGGGCCCATTCGAATTGCTCGATACCGTCGGCCTGGACGTCGCCCTGGAAATCCAGCGCACGCTCTACCTCGAATTCCGGGAGCCGGGTTTCGCGCCGGCGCCGCGCCTCGAGCACTTGGTCACGGCCGGCTACCTGGGTCGCAAGACCGGCCGAGGCTTCCGCAACTACGAGAGCTAGACATGGGTCGCAAGAATCGGCGCATCAGCGATGATCGCGATGATGAAAGACCGCTCAACCCGCTCGGTGGCCAGCGACGCGAGAGTCATCCTGATGGTGATTGGTTTGTCCGCCAGGTGACCGGCGCCGCATCGGAGAAGGATTATCGATGCCCCGGCTGCGATCAGGTCGTACCCGCCGGAACTCCGCACGTTGTGGCCTGGTCAGCCGATGATCCCATTGGTCTGGAGCATCGACGCCACTGGCATAAGCCCTGCTGGACTGCTCGAAACAACAGAGGACCACGCACCATGCGCTCGTCCGGTGCTCCTCGTTACTGAGTCGAGGGGGCAGGTGACGGCGTAGCAGTCTGAATCTGTGCGGCTTTCTTGATCACGTTCGCATACGCGTGCGCGCCGGCCGAGGTGAGATGAATGCCGTCGGAGACGAAGTACTCCGGGTGTCCCCGCGAGACGGATGCCCAATCGGCGATCACGGCATTGGGGAAGTCGGGGACGACTGCGGAGATGACGGCATTGTTGGTGTCGTTCCAGGAGCGAGGAACATCGTCGTTGACCACAACCACGCGCTTTCGGTCCTTCAGCAGGTCGAGCATCTGACGCATCATCGATTCCGGGATCACTCCATTGGTGCCAGGGTGCAGCACCACTGTGTCAGCGAGAAGCCCAGCGGCTCCGATCTTCTTGATTCTCCCGAGGAAGGCACCGGGGTATCGGGCCACGGCAGCATCAACCTTGATGCCGGGAATCGTGCTTTGGAGTACTCCGAGTGCGCCGAGCATCACGGAGTCGCCGATTCCGGTCGCGCTACCCGCCGCAGCGGTGTCAGCGGCACCGGGCGACGGCTTCGACGACGGTGTCGAGTCCGGAGTGTCGACAGTCACCTCTGTCTGATCGCCGATGGCCTGCGCCACATCGGCCGGGACTGCAGGCTCCTGCGCCTGGGCGAGTGAAACGCCGAGCACGAGGACTCCCGCGAGGATTGCGGCGCTCACCGCGATCGCGATAACGCGAGCGCGGGTCAGTGCTCGTCCGCCCTGGGATTTTGCCTGACGCCACCAGGTCGCAATCACTCCCCGCCGGATCGGCATCTCGATGAAACGGAAGCTCAGTTCGGCAGCGGCGATAGTCAGCCCCAACCGGAGGGCGAGCAGCCAGATGCCGTCCATTGCGATATCGAGAACCGGGCGAGTAAGCATGAAAATCGGCCAGTGCCACAGGTAGAGGCCGTAGGAGCGCTGTCCGAGGTAGCGCCACGGCTGAGTGCCCATTCGCCGTCCGAGCAGTGAGGCGGGATGGCTTGCTGCAGCGATCAGGATTGCCACGATGACGGCGAGTGCCAAGAAGCCGCCGCGATACATCCAGGGCGTGTACTCACCGACGAAGATGAAAAATGCCATCACCGTGATCAGGGCGAGTAG
>CALFIA010000029.1 GCA_937876275.1 uncultured Actinomycetes bacterium
GATCCCAGGATGAATCGAACTGCTCACCGGTCTCGAAATCGACACCCACGTAATGCACGTCGACTCGAGCACCGGCAACGGCCTCTGCGCCATCGCCCACAACGATGTCGGTAATGACGAGTTCAGTCGGTGCCGGACCTTCGATGAATTCAATCTCGGGCTTGGTGCTCATGACGCTCCTAGTTGATTCGTGTGGATTGGACGGGCGATCAGGACGCGACGACGTCCTTCAACGTGATGACGAAGACCAGGGTCTCATCGGGCTCGATGCCCGATCCCTGCGGCGGGTTCGGACCGTAGCCCAGCGCGCCGGGAATGACCAGAAGCCGGGTCTCGCCGACCTTCATTCCCGGAAGACCTTGAACCCAGCCCTGAATCAGGCCATCGAGCGGGAAGGTTGCCGGCTCGCCGCGGACCCAGGACGAGTCGAACAGGGTCTGCGTCGACAGGCCGATACCGCAGTAGTCAACAGTGAGAGTGTCGCCGGCCTTGGCCGCTGCACCAGTGCCGGGTGCGATCTCCAGGCTGCCCAGCTCAGTCACGGGTGCGGCGCCATCGGCGATAGTCACCAGCGGTGCCTTCGTGCCGTCGGCAACGACGGTAACGCCATCGAGAGTGGGGCCGTCCGGGATGGAGGTCACCGGAGTCGGGGCTGCCTGGACGGCACAGTCGGAGGTCTTCCCCGCGCCGGCGGCGGCGCCGCCCGATGAGGAGGCTCCTGACGATCCCGAGCAGGCGCTCAGAGCGATGACGGGTAGGACGACGAGTGCAATGAGTGATTTCTTCACTCCGTGAGCCTACTCAGCCCCACGTCAGAGTTCCGCGATCAGCCTCTCGACACGCTCGTCGACGCTCACGAATGGGTCGGCGCAGATGACGACCTGCGACTGCAGATCGTTGATCTTCATCTGCGCCCAGTCCACTGTGAAGTCACGGCCGTGCTCGGTGGCTGCCCGGACAAAATCACCGCGCAGTCGCGCTCGCGTGGTCTGCGGTGGTGTCGTAACGGCAGCGGCAACCTCGGGCGCCGTGACAAGTCGCGCGGCTAGACCACGTCTTTCCAGGACAGGGAACACTCCCCTAGCGGGCTTGATGTCGTGGAATGCGAGGTCAAGCTGAGCAATGCGTGGTGAATTCCAACTCAGGTCCTGCGAATTCAGATACCGAGTCAGGAGTCGATACTTGATGACCCAGTCGAGTTCAGTCTCGATTGCGCTCAGATCACCCGATTCAATTGCCGCAAGGGCGCGGGTCCAGAGCTCAAGAGTCCAGGCATGCTCGGGATCATCAGACTCATCGCTCGAGGCCAGCCATGTAGTCGCGAGACGGAGGTACTCCCCCTGCAGTTCGAGGGCCGTCATTCGTCGCCCGTCAGCAAGTGCCACCGCGGTACGCCCGGTGATGTCATGACTGATCTCTCGAATCGCCCGAATTGGATTATCGAGGGCTAGATGCGAAGTCGATACACCGGACTCGAGCGCAGACAGCATCAGATGACCCATGCCGACCTTCAATCGAGTAGTCACCTGGCTCATATTCGAGTCGCCGACGATCACGTGGAGGCGGCGATATCTATCGGCATCTGCATGTGGCTCATCGCGAGTATTGATGATTGGTCGTGACCGTGTTGTCGAGCTGGCCAGACCCTCCCACATGTGGTCTGCACGTTGACTGAGGCAATAGGCCGCGCCCTCAGGCTGCGGTAGCACCTTCCCTGCACCGGTCAGCAGCTGTCGCGACACCAGAAAGGGAATGAACTGCTCAGTCAGCGCCGCAAAATCGCCTACGCGAGGAACGAGGTAGTTCTCGTGACACCCATAGCTATTGCCTGCGGAGTCAGTGTTGTTGCGAAAGAGGTAGATATCCCCCTCCACGCCTTCGTCATGAAGACGGTTCTCGGCAAGATCGGCCAACTCTTGGATCATGACCTTGCCGGCTTCGTCCTGGGCGATGAGCTCGTGCATCGAGTCGCACTCCGCCGTTGCGTACTCCGGATGACTGCCCACATCGAGGTAGAGGCGTCCGCCGTTGGCCAGGAACATATTGCTGCTACCGCCGCGACTGACCACGCTCCGGAAGAGGTAGCGGGCTACTTCGTCGGGGCTCAGCCTCCGCTGACCCTTGAAGGAGCAGGTGATGCCGTATTCAGTCTCGAGTCCGAAGATGCGTCGGCTCATGTCGCGCTCGCAGGGAACCGAGCAGGAATCACTGCCCGCCCTTTTGCACGAAGGACTTCACGAAGGCCTCAGCGTTGTCTTCCAGCAGACTGTCGATCTCATCGAGCAGATCGTCGACGGCTGAGACCGACACCTGCGGCGCGCTCGGGGCGACCGGCGCCGTCTCCTCATCGCGGCCCTCTCGTGAAGATCCGCTCTCGTGCTGCTGCTGGCTCATGCGCCCAGGCTAGCCCTCGACGGCCAAAAGCGCTTCGAGAAGCGTCGCCAGCGAGGGGTCGCCGTCGAGAAGACCTCCGACATGGGCCTTGGTGCCGCGTAGGGGATCAAGGGTCGGCACACGCAGCAAGTTCTCCTGCCCCGGAACGTCGAAGACCAGTGAGTCCCACGATGCAGCGGCGACGGATTCAGGAAACCGGCGAACGCACTCACCTCGGAAGTAGGCGCGCGTTGTTTCGGGAGGACACACCTGAGCCTCGGCAACCTCATCGTCGGAGAACAGTCTCGCGAGTCGACCGCGTTGCTCGAGACGTCGCGCAAGGCCCTTGTCGGCGCGAATATCTGAATACTGCAAGTCGATCAGTTGCAATGCCGGGGCATCCCAGTCGAGACCATCTCGAGTGCGGTACCCCTCCAGAAGACGAAGCTTGGCCACCCAGTCGAGGACTCCCCCGCAGTTCATCGGATCTCCGGACAACGTGGTGACAACGAACTCCCACAGTCGAAGCACTTCGAGAGTCTGCGGATCCGGATTCTCGCCGACCCAGGCAACCGCTCGCTCGAGATATACGCCCTGCATCTCCAGGGCAGTCATTCGACGCCCAGCGCTCAGCCGCATCTGGTGAGTGAGGCTCGGGTCGTGACTTACCCGGTGCATGTCAGCCACCGGGTCGTCGAGCGTGAAGTCATCGGACTTCAGGAATCCGTCCTCGATCATTCCGAGCACGAGTGACGCACTACCGAGCTTGAGCAAAGTTGCCGTATCGCTGAGATTTGCGTCTCCGGTAATCACGTGCAGCCGCCGAGACTTCTCCGGATCCGCATGCGGTTCGTCACGAGTGTTGATGATCGGACGACGAATGGTGGTTTCGAGTCCGACCTCCGTCTCGAAGAAGTCAGCACGTTGGCTGATCTGGAATTCGAGAACCTTCCCCTCCTGGCCCTTGCCAAGCCGGCCCGCTCCCGTGAAGACCTGTCGAGTGACCAGGAAGGCAGTGAAAAGCCGAACTACGTCCGAAAAGGGAGTGGTTCGTGCCATGAGGTAGTTCTCATGACAGCCGTAAGACGCACCCTTGTTATCGGTGTTGTTCTTGTAAAGGGAAATCTGGGGCAGGCCCGGAATACGCGACGCCAACTCTGCTGCCTCAGCCATGATCATCATGCCCGCGCGATCGTGCAGTGTGGCCTCGCGCGGAGTAACGCATTCCGGTGCCGAGTACTCGGGATGCGCATGATCGACATAGAGCCGCGCGCCATTGGTCAAGATGACATTCGCCGTGCCGAGATCCTCATCAGTGAGCTGACTCGGGTCGGCGTCCGCTCGACTCATGTCGAAGCCCCGCGCATCGCGCAGAGGTGATTCCGGCAGGTAATCCCAATGCGCGCGGCGAATGGCCGCGGGCAAATGCTGCTGCGCGTAGGCATTCACCACGAGCCCCGAGGCATGCATGGCGGTCATGGTCGGATCACTCGGAACGCTGATCCCGTATTCGGTCTCGATGCCCATCACCCGATGGACGCCACGGGCCTCCATCGTCACAGGTAGGTGCCGGCGCTGCCGATATCGGCGATCGAACGGCCCGATTCACTTCCCGAGTCACCGTGCACCAGCGTGCGAATGTAGACGATGCGCTCGCCCTTCTTGCCCGATACCCGTGCCCAGTCATCAGGATTGGTCGTGTTCGGCAGATCCTCGTTCTCGCGGAACTCGTCGAGACACGCCTGAAGCAGGTGCTCGACGCGAATTCCCTTGCCTTGGCCGGCGATGAACTCCTTGATGGCCGACTTCTTGGCCCGCGACACGATGTTCTCGATCATCGCGCCTGAGCTGAAATCGCGGAAGTACAGGATCTCGCGATCACCATTGATGTAGGTCACTTCGAGGAACTGATTCTCCTCCGCATCGGAGTACATCAGCTCGACCGCACTGGCGATCATGGCGGCACAGGCCTCGTGCGCAGAACCGTGTCGTGAGGTCTCCTCAGGATGAATCGGTAGGCCGGCGGTGAGGTACTTGGCGAAGATCTCCGCTGCTGCCGAGGCATCAGGGCGGTCGATCTTGATCTTCACGTCGAGACGACCGGGCCGAAGAATCGCAGGATCGATCATGTCTTCGCGATTCGAGGCGCCGATAACGATCACGTTCTCAAGGCCCTCGACGCCGTCGATCTCGCTGAGCAGTTGCGGAACGATCGTGTTCTCGACATCGCTGGACACACCTGAGCCCCGCGTTCGGAACAGCGAATCCATTTCGTCGAAGAAGACGATGACGGGCATGCCTTCACTGGCCTTCTCGCGGGCCCTTTCGAATACCAGTCGAATGTGCCGTTCGGTTTCACCAACGTACTTGTTGAGCAGTTCCGGGCCCTTGATATTGAGGAAGAAAGAGCGACCGTGGTCGAGCCCTGACTTCGCAGCGATCTGCTTGGCCAGTGAATTCGCTACGGCCTTGGCGATCAGGGTCTTGCCGCAACCAGGCGGGCCATACAACAGGATGCCCTTGGGCGCGGCAAGCTCATGCTCTGCGTAGAGATCAGGATGCAGAAAGGGAAGCTCAACAGCATCGCGGATCTGCTCGATCTGCGCCGACAGTCCGCCGATGTCGTGATAGCTGATATCCGGCACCTCTTCGAGAACTAGTTCCTCGACATCCGACTTCGGCACTCGTTCGAGAACGAAGCCGGCCCGTGAGTCCATGAGCAGTGCATCGCCCGCCCGCACATGAGCGCCCAGCAGCGGCCCGGCGAGACGCACGATGCGCTCTTCATCGGTTCGGCCCTTGACCACGGCGCGGCGGCCGTCAGCGAGGATCTCCTTCAACGTCACGATCTCGCCGGACCCCTCGAAGCCGGCGACCTCGATGAGGTTCATCGACTCGTTGAGCAAGACGTCTTGACCCGGTGCAAGATCGTCGAGATCGACGGCGGGGCTCAGTACGACACGGAAGCGCCGACCATTGCTGAGGACATCAGCAGTGCCATCGAGATGCGCCTCGAGGAAGACGCCGTAGCCACTCGGCGGTTCAGCGAGTTTTGCAACATCAGCCTTGAGGGAAAGGATTTGCTCGCGCGCCTCGCGCAAGGTGGTGGCGAGTCTCTCGTTCTGCTCCGTGAGGGCTGTGAGCGGGTCGCGAGATCCCGGCAGCGCCGCGTCAGCGGTGTTGTCGGACATTCGGCCTCCTCGAGTCGTCTACGACTCTAGGCCAGGCTGCGCCTCTTCGCCTCGTGGCTCGGCTCCCGGGCCCGAGTAATCCTCGCCGTAGGCACCTGGCGCCGGTCGACGTCGACGGACCGGAAGAACTGCCCCAGGCGCGAGGCGTCGCATGGTGACCAGGAATCCCGTGTGCCCGTTCATTCGGTGGTCGGGCCGCACTGAGAGGCCCTCGAGATGCCACGTACGCACCATGGATTCCTCGGCACGCGGCTCTGTCCACACGCCCATGACGCGTGCGGTTTCGACGGTCTTCGACATCTGGGTGGCTGTAGCCACATAAATGACAACCACGCCTCCGGGAGCCAGCGCTGCAGCCGAGGCTTCCAGGCAGTCCCATGGTGCCAGCATGTCCAAGATCACCGCATCGAGATCGGAAGAGCACACGTCTGAACTCCAGT
>CALFIA010000030.1 GCA_937876275.1 uncultured Actinomycetes bacterium
TGTGCATCTCATTGGTGCCCTCATAGGTGTACACCGACTCCAGGTTGTTCATATGCCGGATGATCGGGTACTCGAGAGTGATGCCGTTTCCACCGAGAATGTTCCGGCATTCACGAGCGATGGCAAGCGATTCGCGTGCATTGTTGAGCTTGCCCAGGCTCACCTGCTCGGGCTTGAGCAGGTGCTCATCCTTCAATCGCCCGAGGTGCAGGGCGAGGAGCATGCCCTTACCAAGCTCAAGAGTCATGTCAGCAAGCTTTTTCTGCGTGAGTTGGTACGCAGCAATGGGCTTGTCGAACTGCACGCGATCGACCGAGTACGAGATGGCCGTCTCAAGACAATCACGCGCGGCGCCGAGGGTGCCGAAGGCGATTCCGAATCGAGCCTCGTTGAGGCACGACAACGGGCCCTTGAGACCCTTAACGTTCGGCAGCATCGCTGACTCAGGAAGTCGAACATTCGAGAACACGAGCTCACTGGTCACCGAGGCACGCAGCGACATCTTCTTGTGGATGAGATTGGCAGTGAAACCCGGCGTGTTCGTCGGGACGACGAAGCCACGGATTCCATCATCGGTCTGCGCCCACACGACGGCCACGTCAGCGACACTGCCATTGGTGATCCACATCTTCGAGCCGTTGAGAATCCAGTCACTGCCGTCACGCTTGGCATTGGTGATCATTCCCGAGGGATTCGAGCCGAAGTCCGCCTCCGTCAACCCGAAGCAGCCAATGGCGTCGCCTGCGGCCATGCGCGGCAGCCACTCCTGCTTCTGTTCCTCTGAGCCCCAGGCCCAGATTCCGAACATCGCGAGCGAGCCCTGAACACTCACGAGTGATCGGAGGCCAGAGTCACCGGCTTCCAGCTCGAGACACGCGAGCCCGTAGGCGACAGCCGACGTGCCGGCGCAGCCGTAGCCCTCAAGATGCATACCCATGACCCCGAGCTCGCCGAGCTCCTTGGCTAGCTCACGCGCGGGGATGTCACCGGTCTCGAACCAATCGGCGATGTCGGGCTTTATGCGGGTATCGACGTAGGAGCGCACGACGTCGCGCATCATTCGTTCCTCCTCGGAGAGAAGGTGATCGATGGCGAAGAGGCCGAAGGGCGACTGCTTGGCGATAGCCATGGGAACTCCTGGGTGTCGGGTGGTTACAGCGTATCAGGATTGGATCCAATTTGTCGTACTAGGTGATCTGAGGCTTCAGCGCCTCGATCGAATGGTGCCGATGCTCCTCGTGGGCAGCCACCGCCCCCTCGACGTCCCGGGCCTCCAGGGCCGCCACGATCCGCCGATGCTCCCCATCGATTCGGCTTCGGTTGCTCGCACTTCGGAAGTAGATCGCTCGATACACATCCGTCGCGTCCCACAACTGTTGGAGAACGCGCACCAATCGGGGCATGGCCGAGCGTTCGAAGATCGCGAAATGGAATGCCCTATTGGCAACAGTCAGCGAAGCGAGCTCGCCTTCCCCCGACCATTTTTCAACCTCGCCGAGTAGCTCGCGCAATTCGTCAAGATCCGAGGCTGTCAGTCTCGGCACAGCCGCACGGATGGCCTCCGCCTCAAGGAGCGCGCGAAGGCGGTATACCTCAAGGAGATCCTCAGCGCTGAGTTCCATAACGAAGTAGCCGCGGTGCGGGTGATAGGTCACCAGGCCTTCGCCTTCGAGAATCTTCAAGGCCTCGCGCAAGGGAACTCTGCTGACCCCGTACCTGAGCGCGAGCGACTCCTGCACTACCTGACTCCCCGGCGCGAGAACTCCGAGCACGATGTCTGCCCGCAGATCCTTGAGCACGACCTCCTGAGCAGTGGGTGATTTCACGCTCGTGGCCCTTTGTCCAGGAGTTTCAGCACCTCTTCGCGATCATGCCCGACAGCCGGCGGAGCGAGATCATACGCAACCGGGGTTGCAGACATCGTCACGGGATTCGACACCTGTGCACTCCCCCCAACAGTCTGAATCGGCTCGAGACCAAGTGAATCGGCCAGCGTAAACGCCTGGGCTATGTCATTTATCGGCCCGCATGGCACACCCACACGAGTAAGAGCGGCCTGCCAGTGATCCGCGCCATGGGTGGCCAAGGATTGTGCGACCAGCCGCCCGAGTTCTTCTCTGTTCTTCACTCGATGCGTATTCGTGGCAAAACGCGAATCCACGGCAAGCTCCGGGAGCCCTAGAACCTCGACAAGACGCGTGAACTGCCCGTCATTGCCTACGGCGATGATCATCGAACGATCCGCCGTGGGATACACCTCATAGGGCGAGATTGACGGGTGAGCATTTCCCATGAAGGTGGGCACGACCCCAGCTCCGGCGAATGCTGACGCCTGGTTCACCATGCTCGACAAGAGTGCCCCGAGCAGGGACACCTGTAGGTGTTGGCCCTCCCCCGTGAGATCTCGATGGTGCAAGGCCGCCAGTACCGCCACATTCAGGTGAAGACCGGTAAGCACATCGACGACCGCGACGCCCGCTTTCGTCGGCTCATCCGTGCCCGTGATGCTCATGAGTCCGCCCATGGCCTGCACGAGCAGGTCATAGCCCGGCAGTTCACGCCCTTCGGCGGCGCCAAAGCCACTGATGGAGCCATAGATCACAGAGCGATTGATCGAGCTGACCGATGTGTAGTCGAGGCCGAACGCCTCGAGACCGCCGGGCTTGAAGTTCTCGATCATGACATCACACACACCCGCGAGTCGGCGGGCGATAGCCGCGTCTTCGGTCCTCGAGATATCGAGATCGATCGAGAGCTTGTTTCGGTTCACGCCCTCGAAGTAGGTGCTTTGCCCAGACGCCGCAAAGGGAGGACCCCAGGCGCGGGTGTCATCACCGGCGCCCGGGCGCTCGACCTTGATCACCGTGGCGCCGAGATCGGCGAGCAGCATCGTGGCGTACGGCCCCGCGAGCACGCGCGAGAAATCCGCCACCACGATTCCGTCCAGGGCTCCAGCCATGGGCAGATTGTATCCAATCCAGGGCTGGTTAGGGAGTGGCCTGCGCTACGCCTGCCCGGGATTGATCACGTAGACCTTGCGCACGGTCTCGTGGACGTGCCAGATGCCGACCCATCCCATCGGGGTGACCAGCACATCCCCTGGGCGGTATTCCACTGAGCCACTCGAATCCTCAAGCGTGACGTGTCCGGCAAGTACGACACAGCTCTCGGTGTAGGTGTCACGTCGCGCTGCGAAGGTTCCGGGGCTGCACTCCCACAGGCCGACCT
>CALFIA010000031.1 GCA_937876275.1 uncultured Actinomycetes bacterium
TCTGAATTCCAAGGACTCCGACGACGGATGCTGCGACGTAGGCGAGTAGGCGCTGGCGAACTCCTCCCTCGAAGTCGAGGAAGTACAGCAGGATCAACGTGGCGAACGAGGCAAAGAGAGTGGCCGGGCCGTCGTCGAGAACGTAGACGCAGATCGAATCAGTAACGAGCATTCCGACAGCTAGCCGGATTCCTGAACGGATGTAGGGGTTGTGCAGTTGACGAAGGCCCACGGCTACCCGAGCTCTGCGCTGATGCGTGCCACCCTGCCGTCGTCAGAGAAGGCGAAGTAGGCCACACCGCGATCATCAGTAGCAACGTGATCAGCACCATCAATACCGAGCGTGACGTGGATCTTCTGAGTCGACCACTTCGTGATATCGACCAAGATCTCGGCGAGCTCCTCGTCACTGAAGTGCTCGTGAGCCTGTGCGACTAATTCATCGCTCATGTCACCCGGACGCCAGATGAACGCATCGACCAACCGAAGTGCGGTCTTGTGACGCTCGCTGAGATCACTTGTCTCGTAGAAGTCGATCTTTGATTCCATGTCGGCATTGACCCCGGACACCTGCGCATCCGCGAGACGCAGGGTCTGGCAGATGCGGCAGTCGTGCTGACGCGCGCAACGCAACCGGATGAGTTCCTGCGTTACGACATCGAGGTGCGCGGAACGAACGACAGTGTTCTGGTATTCGCCGAGCAGCGCATAGAGCTGCGCATCGCGCATTGGCTTGCCGTTGTCTTCGAGAGGAACGCGAATGGCTCGATTCGGACGAGAGAGATCACTCATGAGTCACTGCCCAGGAGGCGGTCGCTCATGATGCGAAGGCGCGTGCGCGCTTCGATGATGTACGAGGCCGTGACGAAGTCAGCCATGCCGCCGCCCTCGAAGTATCGACTGGCGCGCTTTGCGGTCTTGTCATCCAGCCCTGCGACATCGATCAGCATCTGATCGACAAGCTCACTGATTTCGAGGTCCTGGGTGGTGACGAGTGCACCAGGAGAGTCCGAACCGCCAAGCATCTGCTCGATGCGGGACTCAGCGAGGTAGAGAAAGTACGGATCGACGATCTCGGTGGCACGGGCATAGGCGGCATCTAGTGCGGCCATGGCCTCGGGCTGGAGATCAGAGAGTGACACGTCGTCACTCTAGGGGCGCGCGAGGGTCAGAGTCCCCAGCGGGCGCAGGTGCACCATTCCTCTTCGGTGAACATGCTCTTGACCTGATCGACGTGTTCGCCGCAGCCACTCCAGGTGACCTTGCCGCATGTTTCGCACTTAACCGGACTGCACATGTTCTTAGCCTCCTGCGTGGGCTCCTAGGGCGGATACCCCCCTAGGTATTATAGAGCCGTGTGATGTGAGGCCGAAAGGACTTCTCCACCCTAAGGTTGCGGCATGACCAAGCGCCTGAACTCACGCTCGACTTCGTTCGTCCTGCTCGCCTCGGTAATCGTGGCCGGCACCGGGTTCGCTACCGCCCCGCTCGCTACCGCCGCCCCCGCGCCGATCATCATTGCGCTCGAGGCACCGCTCACCGGTTCACAGGCTGACAACGGCATCGACATGTACCGCGGGGCCAAGCTCGCCGTCGATCAGATCAACGCCAAGGGCGGTGTTCTCGGTCGAAAGGTCACGCTGATCAAGGCCGATGATCAGGCCAACCCTGCCCTCGCGCTCAGCGTCGCCCAGAAGGCAAAGGCCGCGGGCGCGGTCGCAGTCATCGGGCCTTACAACTCCTCGGTCGGAGTCGTAAATCTTCCCTACTACCTTTCGCACGGAATTACTCCGGTACAGCTCACGTCGACAGACGACACAACCGGTGAGGGTGTCACGGTTCAGCCCAAGAACAGTCAGATCGCACCTGTCGAGAGCGATTACGTCTACAAGAACTTCAGCGGATGCCCGAAGGTCGTCATGCTCGTGGATCCTTCGACCTACACGCAGGGCATGGCCGACCGCTTCGGAAAGGCGGTGATGTGCGGAGATGGCAAGCCTGTAGCGAGCATTCCGATCACTGAAGGCCAGGCAAGTTACACAACTCAGGTGTCCCAGGCCCTCGCGATGTCTCCCGACCTCGTGTACGTCAGTACCTACTACCCCGAGGGCAGCAAGATCGCGACAGCTCTCTCGGCTGCGAACTCGAAGGCGAGCTGCCTGATGGGTCTTGCGAATGTTGATCCCGCATTCGTCAGTGCCGCAGGTATTCCTGCATCACAGCGTTGTGTATTCAGCGGTGTTCCCGCTGCCGCTCAGATGCCCGATGCCGCGTCTTACGTAAAGGCCTACCGCGCGGCGTTCAAGGCAACGCCCGGCGTGTGGGGCACCTTTACTTATGACTCGGCCAACGTGCTCTTCGCAGCAATGACAAAGGCGGGCAGCGAGAAGAGCTCACCCGTACTGAAGTCACTCCTGAAGACCAAGAACTACGCTGGTCAAACCGGTTCGATCACCATCGACCCGAAGACGGGTAACCGCACCAAGGTGCCGGTCTACATTCTCAAGGTCGACAAGGACGGCGTGTTCGTCATCAACAAGTAGTAGCGCCGCATCGACCCCAACTACTGAGTTGGGTTGCCCTGACAGCGAGACGGAGGACAGTCGGATGATGGGTGATCCCGGCCCGTGCCCGGCGTGCGAGACAACTGATCTCGAACGCCGAGGCGGCAAGGACATGTGCCCGCGCTGCCACTACATCCAGCCTTGCTGTGATGGCGGCATTTGCACGTGAGGCCCTTCGAGACCAAGGCTCTTTCCGATCTTCCTGACGTCACTGCACCTGACGGCTCTGACGTACGACTTCTCGTCTCCTCAGAACGTGGCTCGATGGCCCACTTCTCCCTCGCCCCAGGCGCAATCTCTACCGCTGTCTGCCACCGCACCGTCGAAGAGCTCTGGTTCATCACGGCCGGTGACGGGCACATGTGGCGCTCGGCCAATGGCAGCGAGGAGATCGTCGATCTCACAGTTGGTCTTTCGCTCAGCATCCCCGTCGGGACGAGCTTCCAATTCCGCGCCGGTAACTCTCCGCTCGAGGCGGTAGCCGTCACCATGCCGCCATGGCCGGGGATGGACGAAGCCTTCGTTATCGAAGGCCCCTGGGCAACGGCAGATTGAGAACCGTGCGCACTACCCCCCTCGAATCTGGCTGAGGGAATCATTCCTTCGTTCACGATTGCCCCTAAATGACTCCCTCGACTCGGAGACTTTCCGAAACCTAGGGATACTGATGGAGTTGGCAAACGATGAGGAGATGTTGACGTGAAGAGAGCTATCGGAATCGTCGCGACGGCTTTCGCTGTCGCCGTGACTGCCGCAGCACCGACAGCGAGTGCGGCTATGCCCGTGCCGGCTACTTCTGCAGTGCTGTACTCGACCCTGGCCCCTGCTTCTACCGTGACAGTCTCGGCACACAGCACCTCGATCACACTCCCCGGCAATAGCCCCACAACGTGGTTCACCGATCGTCCCGCCCGCAAGGCAGGCATGACAACGCTGGCGCAACTTGCGTCGAGCTGGAAAGCAACCGGATTTGAAAAGTCCGCTCCCAATGCGGCAATCGTGATGCATCAGGGTGCAACCGCGAGCCAGGTGGTCGTAACTCTGAGCCGTCCGCGAATTGAAGGCTCGCTGGTCACGTTCACCGCCACGCCGCTGCCCAAGGCCAAGGTGCTTGGCATGGCATCGCGTGGGGTTCCTCAGGCGGGCAACTATGCAGCGACCGAACTTTTCATCGATGGCACCGATACGGTCAAGACCACCCGGACCTTCTCGAGTGATTGCCGAACGATCACCGAGGTCACCACGACAACAAACGCCGATGGCACGACAACTCAGACGTCAAGCACCATGACGTATACGCCATTCGACTCCGAGTATCAGGTCTGCACTCACTTCCACCTCGGCGGCCAGACTCTCAACGCCTGACGCAACATCGAGCGAGATCTGGCTGCTACGGCCCCCTTCACTCAATCGAGTGCTGGCCTAGTGACAGTCGGTAGCCGCTTCAGCGACCAGAGATGACACTGCCGCCGCACTCACAAAGAGTGCGGCGGCAGTGCTGTGTTCGAGTACTAGGCGGAGATCTCGGGGTTACTTCGGATCGACGGTGAACGAGCACTCGGTGGTGAACATGTCGCCGTCGCGATGCACGTCGCACTCGCCGTTAGCGCCCTTGTACTTACCCGTGCCGCCGACGACCGCATAGTTGAGTTGACGGTTCTCGACTGGCAGGCCGCCATCCTTGGCGAACTGCTCGGCGCCCATGATGATGAACGAGTCGGCGCCATCAGTGCCGAATGAGTACTCGGCGGTGACGAGGCGGCCCTCCGCGTCAGCCATGGTGCGAGTGACGACGGAGTTCACGTCGAACTGGCCCATGACGTTGCCACCCTCGTCCAGCATGTCGCCGTTACCCGGGATGTAGTTGCCCATTGCGGAGTCTGATCCACCCATCTTCATGACGGTGCGATCGTTGAACTTGGAATGGAAGGAGATGTTCACTGTCTCGAGTCCGTTGCCGGAGCTGCAGGCAGCGAGAGCGAACGGTGCGGTCATGGCGAGTGCGGCTAGCGCGATGGTTGTCTTCTTCATGGGCAGCAAGATAAGTGCCCATCGCTTCCTGAAAAAGAACTGACGCGAAACCCTGAAATCCTCGCGAAATCGTTCAGGTGCGCGCGTCGAACCAGCGGTTGTACGGTAACCGCATGAGTAACGAGGCGAAGCCTGCTGGGGTGCCCAACCCCATGGCAGCACTGCTGAGAAAGCTAAGTTCCACTCCGCAGTTACGCGAGGAGCTCTGGGCTGACCCGCGGGCACTGATCACGAGACTCGCCACACCGTTCCCTGAGGACATCGCAGTGCGCACGTTTCGCGACGCATCTGGCGTCGCCTACTTCGAGGCAGGCCTGCCCAAGCGACCCACCCGTGCGCCCATGCCGATGCGAATGAGCCGCTGCCCGGTGGCCAAGATCAGTGGAGCCGAACTCGCGGCGGATCCCGCGGCGGCCCTCGCGCCCTACGGCATCCGAGTGCCGGAGGACATCGCCGTCGGGGAAGACGACGACTATCTCTACCTGCGCGTACCGCTCGAGGAGTAGTGCCGGTGTGGTCACCGAGGCAGCAGCCCGTGCCTCTCAACGAGGAGTGCGGGCTTCTTCGGTGTGTGGGCGGGAATGACGAAGGCCCCGGGATCGCCGCGGCCTTGTCTTATGCGCGAGGGGGGCTTGAACCGCTACACCCTTTCGGGGTAATTCCCGCACACCCCTTGCCGAAATGCTAAATTGCGCGCTAAATCTTGGTGCGATTGTTGAGGACTTCGCATCGGCCGACTACAACGACACGGAGATCTTCATGAAATCTCGGAGCCTCGGCGTATTCACACTGACCACACTTCTCGTCGGGGCCGCAAGTGTTGTCGGCGCAACCACAGCTCATGCCGTTGCGACTCACACCGTCGATATCGGCGCATGCACCGG
>CALFIA010000032.1 GCA_937876275.1 uncultured Actinomycetes bacterium
AGATCTACACAGGCGAAGACACTCTTTCCCTACACGACGCTCTTCCGATCTCTGACGAACGTGAAGCTGTCTTCCAGAGATTCACGCGTGGCAGCTCTGCTATTCCCGGAGGTTCTGGTCTTGGTCTTGCACTCGTGCAGGAATCCGCACGTGCCGTGGGCGGAGATGCAACCGCGGGTCAATCGCAATTCGGCGGACTCGCCGTGCGGGTCAGTTTTCCTGCTGCTGACTAAGCAGCCGGAGCAAGTGATCCGCGGTGCCTGACTGAGTCACTTACGCAGCAGGAACAATCTGCCCGATGCCACTGAACGCTCGACCCCACCACGAACCGTGAATCGGGCTGATGCGCACGCCCTTTCCGTAACCGGCCGCGTCGACCATCTTGCCGCCGCCGATGTAGAGGCCCACGTGATGTGCGCCGTGGCGGAAGAAGAACACGAGGTCACCCGGCTGGGCATCCTTGACTCGAATCTTCTTCACGATGCGGAACTGCGAGTGCGACTGATGCGGCAGTTCCTTGCCCATCGCAGTCTTGTAGACGTAGCGGGTCAGGCCCGAGCAATCGAAGGCGTTGGGGCCGGCGGAGCCAGCCGAGTAGCGATCGCCGACCTGCGCCTTGGCGACCTTGACCAGCTGCATGCGCAGGTTGTGGATCTGCGCCTTGCGAGTCTCTGCAGCGGTGGGGCGTGCTGCGGGCACGGTGCCGAGGCGGGCGATCATGACCGTGGAGTGGACCTGGGTCGGAGTTGCTGCCTCCGCACGCGAGGTACTCGACGGCAGCATGATCGTGATGAGCAGAGCGACGAGCGCCACTGCAATAAGCGTCCATTGGAAGGACGTGGAGCGCAAAACCGTACGCACGCGGTTCCCTTCGAGATCCGCTTCCCAGGTGAGCTGACGGACTCGGGCCTTGAAGGTTGCCCTACGACGACATCCCCATTGCTGGGTTCTGCCGCCGATTCGCCCCATGGGCCGGCTTGGTGCTCCGGCCCGGGTGGTTCCCCGGTACACCGTCTCCGCGTCGGCTTTCGAAAATGCCTTGGCAGATCTGGTGATTCAGCGTGCTGACGGTGGTCCGCGAATGCGGTCCTGTGGCCGACAACGGGGTCGACGTTACGTAGGTGATCTGTAGCCCGCGAGCTAACCATCCGCATAACGGACGCGGTTTGGGGGGTCGTGTGGGATGGACCACATCGTCACTTACGCCCCAGTAACAACATTAAGGGACGAATCGGGCATCAAAACGGGCGAGTCAATAGCCCGATCAAGTGGTGCGGAGGGCGCTCGCCAAGCGGCCCAGATTCGCCTGCCAGTCAGCCTCGCGCTCGACCAGAGCCCGGGCACGGTCGACGACGTCCTGCGGATAGCGCGCGGTCACCTCAATCAGGCACCGAGTCAGTGCTTCGACATCGCCTACGGGAAAGAGGTACCCCGTCTCGCCCTCCATCACCCAGCCACGGTTGCCCGGCGTATCGCTAGCGATGACAGGCGTGCCGCACGCCATTGCCTGCAGCAACGTGACTGAGGTGCCGTCTACTTCCGAGGCGGTGACGTAGCAGCTGGCACGTCCGAGCAATGGCACGAGATCGCTTTCGGGCACGGTGCCTATGAAACGAGTCCGCTTCTCGATATCCAGTTCACGGACAAGTGCCTTGAGCTCGGGGGTGAGCGAGCCGTGATGGCCGATGATCAGATGCGGATCCGGAAAGTCCTCATGAACATCGTCACGACGCGGCACTTCGGCGAAAGCCCGAATGATGTCGGCCACCCGATAGATCGGCTCGTGTGCTCGCAGGCTCAGGACGAGCGGTGCGTGCGGCGGCACTCCGAGTTCGAAGTCATCGATCCACGGCGCATGAAAAGGGAAGGCACTGAGGTCAACTCCCCAGGGCATGAAGGTGATGCGATCAGTGTTGACACCGGCAGCCAGGGCAATCGTGCGATTCGCCTCGCTGTCGACGATGAGGCCGTGCAACTGAGCAAGCCAGCCGAGGTCGGCGCCATCTCGATCGAGATCACTGAGGTCGTACCCCCAGGAGAGACCGACGACGGGAATGGGCAGATCGGCCAAGGCCACGGTCACCGAATGCAGGGGGCCGGCGAGCACCGGTCGGGTGACACCCCCAATCGTGGCGGCAGTGAGTACTGCCTCGCGAAGCTCGAGTGCATCTGCGGCATCGCGGCCAAGTGAGACCACGAACGGGTGGCAGCCGATCTCGAGAAGGGCGGCAACCCAGCGCTCATCGTGGATGCCCCAGCCCGCGGTCGCATAGACGCAGTCGTGGCCGGCAGCCTCGATCGTCATGTGCGGATCCCCTCGGATGTCTGAGAGATGCCGGCATCCGGTGCCCGTGACCTCTCTATGGCGATCGTAGGACGGAGCCGATTCGGCCACCTGCGAAGGCCCTGATCACCTCCGGGAATTTCACCCCGAGGGGGCATGTGCTCAGGTAGCGTCGCTCGCCCGAGGCTAGATTGCCCCGGACATGCAGCGTTGATCACGGCCGCATGGCGCGGCCCGAGAAGGGGAATGGCGATGGACGACTCAGTACGCCAGCACAAGTACGTGCTGACCGAGGATCAGATGCCCACGCAGTGGTACAACATCGTGCCTGATCTGCCGGCCCCGCCGCCCCCGCCCCTGCACCCCGGTCGCATGGATCCGGTCGGCCCCGATGACCTGCTGCCGCTGTTCCCGATCGACTTGATCATGCAAGAGGTCTCGCAGGATCGCTACATCGATATCCCCGGTGGCGTGCTCGACGTGTACCGCCAGTGGAGGCCGTCACCGCTCTTCCGTGCGCATCGTCTCGAGAAGGCACTCGGTACCCCTGCACGTATCTATTACAAGTACGAAGGTGTCTCGAGATCGGAAGAGCGTCGTGTAGGGAAAGAGTGTCTTCGCCTGTGTAGATC
>CALFIA010000033.1 GCA_937876275.1 uncultured Actinomycetes bacterium
GACGATGCAGCTCCGCTACGCCACCATCACCGGCGTTGCACGCGACGATCTTCCGGATCAAGGTGCGTGGCTCTACGCCGAGACCATTCGACTGATCAATGAGCTGAATCCCGGCACCAACGTCGAGGTGCTGATCCCCGACTTCTCTGCCGACCCAGATCTGCTTCAGCAGGTCTTCGACGCGAAGCCCGCCGTACTGGCGCACAATCTCGAGACCGTGCCGCGAATCTTCAAGCGCATTCGCCCTGCCTTCACCTACGAGCGCAGTCTCGACGTCATCACTCAGGCAAAGAACAAGGGCCAGATCACCAAGAGCAACCTGATCCTCGGCATGGGCGAGGAGATCCCCGAGGTCGTACAAGCCCTACATGACTTGCACGGGGCGGGCTGCGATCTCATCACGATCACGCAGTACCTGCGGCCCAGCGCGCGCCATCATCCGGTCGAGCGCTGGGTGCGCCCGGAAGAGTTCGTCGAGCTTGCCGACGTCGCCACAGAGATCGGCTTCGCCGGCGTCATGAGTGGCCCACTAGTGCGCAGCAGCTACCGGGCCGGCAAGCTCTACACGCAGGCGCGCGATGCTCGCGAGCGCGGCGAGCAGGCCTCCATCACCGTCACCGGCGCCTGACGTGAGCGCCGTCGTACTCGCCACGCACATCTGGCCGAGCACGTCCGAACTTCCCATTCCCGTCGAATACCTCGACCTCGATTTCCAAGGTGCCGTCGGTGATCGTCACTACGGCGCGACCATGTCAGCAGGCGTTCGACAGAAGAAGCTCTTCACCCGCGGCACCGAGATCTCCAACCTGCGGCAGCTCTCCATTGTCGATCGCGCGGAACTCGATCGTGCAGCCGCAGCGCTCGGCATCGAGGCCATCGATCCGGGAGTCATCGCCGACAACATCTATACCCAGGGCATTGATGACCTCACCTCACTTCCGCCGATGACCCGACTCGAGTTCAGCGGCGGAGCAATGCTGCTGCTCGGTGGCGAGAACTTTCCGTGCACCATCGCCGGAGCCATGGTGAACAAGGCGCACGGCGCCCGCACCGAGTCCTTCCCCAAGGCAGCCATGGGGTTACGCGGGGTCACCGGCTGGGTCGAGCGCCCGGCCCCGATTCGCCCTGGCGATCGCATCACCGTGCACCGCTGGGCCTAGGCTTACGCCCATGTTCCGACGCATTGGCTCGACCCTGTCCTCCCTGGCCAAGAACTGGGGAATGACCCAGAAGGCGTTTCCTGCACTCCCCCTCGAGGTAGCCGGATTCTTTATCGCGGGCGCGGTCGTGGTGGGCGTGCCGCTGTACCTGCTGCTCGGCCCGGTCACCGGCATCATCGCCGCGATCCCGGCCGGCCTGCTCGCGGGCACGTTCTGGTTCAGCCGTCGGGCAATGAAGGCTGCCTACAAGCAGATCGAAGGCCAGCCCGGTGCCGCCGGCGCCGTGGTCGGATCCCTCCGCGGTGGCTGGATCGTCACCCCCGGTGTCGCCGTCACCAAGCAGCAAGATCTCATCACCCGCGTCGTCGGCAAGCCCGGTGTCATCCTCATCGGCGAAGGCTCCCCCTCACGTGTTGAGAGCCTGCTGGCCACCGAGCGCAAGAAGACCGCGCGCTGGCTGCCCGAGACCCCCATCTACGACATGCAGGTGGGCATGGAAGCCGGTCAGATTCCGCTGATGAAGTTGCAGCGCGAGCTCAACAAGCTGCCGCGCAACCTTCGCGGTGGCGAGATAACCGAGGTGCGCAGGCGCCTTGATGCACTCGGCGGCGCCGCGGGTGCACTGCCGATCCCCAAGGGGCCAATGCCTTCGAGCGCAAGGTCGGTGCGCCGACCGCGCTAGCGGTTGCGGAAAACCCGCGAGCCAACGATGCGGTCGTGCAGGCCGCGCCCGTCACTGTCGTAGACCACGGCAGGAATCACCAGGCAGATCAGCAGGGTGCGCAGGGCCACTCGCCAGAGTGCGAGTCGGCTGCCGTCAACGGCCAGCACGCAGATGCCCAGGATTCGCTGACCGAATGAGGCCGCCGAGAGCCAGGTTAAGACGATGACTTCTAGGGCGAAGATCGACAGGATCCCGAAGCCGGACTCAGCCGAGCCGTAGGTGACGCCGCGGAAGACCACGAGCGAGAGAAGTGTGCTCGCGGCCCAGTCGATGATGATCGCCCCGGCCCTACGCCCGAGTCCGGCCGGAGGGCCTGGGACTCCTGAGGCTGCTGGGGCCTGCGAATTCGCCTGTGACGTCACCCCCGAACGCTAGCGCGACCGCGTTAACACGGCCGAAACATACGAGATACGGCCGCGATATTCACCCCCCTTAGGGTTAAGCACGTTCCGGTAGCAGCCGCTACCACGCGAGGCGAAGTACCCCGATCGGGTACACGAGGCGGCACCCCACAGGGTGCAGGAGGAAATATGTTCAAGAACGCACATGAGGTCTTTGAGTTCATCAAGAAGGAGAACATCGAGTTCGTCGATGTTCGCTTCATCGACCTCCCCGGTGTCATGCAGCACTTCAACATGCCGTCGTACGCATTCGACGAGGCTGTCTTCAGCGATGGTCTGATGTTCGACGGCTCGTCGATTCGTGGCTTCCAGGCGATCAACGAGTCCGACATGAAGCTCATCCCGGACCCCGCATCCGCTTTCGTTGACCCCTTCCGCAATGCGAAGACCTTGGTCATCAACTTCTCGATCGTTGATCCCTACACCGGTGAGCCCTACAGCCGCGACCCGCGCTCGGTTGCAGCCAAGGCCGAGGCCTACCTTGCTTCGACCGGTATCGCCGACACCGTCTTCTTCGGCCCCGAGGCCGAGTTCTACGTGTTCGACGACGTGCGCTTTGACTCCAACCAGCACGAGAGCTACTACCACATCGATTCGATCGAAGGTAAGTGGAATTCGGGCCGCAAGGAAGAGGGCGGCAACCTCGGTTACAAGACCCCCTACAAGGGCGGCTACTTCCCGGTTCCCCCGGTCGATCACTTCGCCGACATCCGTGACGAAATGGTCAGCGCACTCAGCGCCGTGGGCCTCCACGTCGAGCGCTCGCACCATGAGGTCGGCACCGCCGGCCAGGGCGAGATCAACTACAAGTTCAACACCTTGACCCGCGCGGCTGACGAAGTGATGCTCTTTAAGTACATCATCAAGAACGTCGCATGGCAGAACAACAAGTCGGCAACCTTCATGCCGAAGCCGCTCTTCGGCGACAACGGCTCGGGCATGCACTGCCACCAGTCGCTGTGGAAGAACGGCGAGCCGCTGTTCTATGACGAGCTCGGCTACGGCGGTCTCTCCGACATCGCCCGTTGGTACATCGGCGGCCTTCTGCACCACGCGCCGTCGCTGCTCGCCTTCACCAATCCCACCGTCAACTCTTACCACCGCCTGGTTCCGGGCTACGAGGCACCGGTCAACCTGGTGTACTCGGCACGTAACCGCTCGGCCTGCATCCGCATCCCGGTCACTGGCACCTCGCCGAAGGCCAAGCGCATCGAGTTCCGCGTTCCCGACCCGTCATGCAACCCGTACCTCGCCATGGCAGCGATGCTGATGGCCGGTATCGACGGCATCAAGAACAAGATCGAGCCCCTCGCTCCGGTCGACAAGGATCTCTACGAGTTGCCGCCGGACGAAATCGCCAACATCCCGCAGGTTCCCGGTTCGCTCTCCGAGGTGCTCGACGCCCTCGAGGCCGACAACGAGTACCTGCAGGCAGGCGGCGTGTTCCCGGCCGATCTCATCGAGACCTGGATCGAGTACAAGCGCACGAAGGAAGTTGACGCCATTCGTCTGCGTCCGCATCCCCACGAGTTCGAGCTGTACTACGACATCTAAAACAAGCTCCCTCCGCGTCGATTCGCCTCGCGCGCACGGGAATATGCAGGGCGGGCCACGAAAGTGGCCCGCCCTGTTCATTTGTGACCTGCATCTGAGGGACGCCGTGCGATAGTTCACGAATGGGCGCAGATCTCGAGAGCACGGCGCCTATCCCCGTGGTCGCGGCGCCCCCTGAGCCCGGTAAGTCTCGACCACGAGGCCCGGCCCGCACGATCGTCCTTGCCATCATCGGTGCCCTGCTCTGGTCGGCAGCCTTCTGGTCGGGCTGGACCTTCCAGCGCACCTGGTCGGCATCGAATGGCGAGCCCACCAGCGTGATCGTCGCGACGTGGATGCGCGATAACCACATGGGCCCTGTCGTGGCACAACTGGAGAACATCTACTACCGATACGTCGACAAGCCGAAGGTCGGCGGAGAGCCGACTATCTCTGCA
>CALFIA010000034.1 GCA_937876275.1 uncultured Actinomycetes bacterium
GGTCGCCCTTGGGGGCATGGGATCCAACCGCGGCGCCGTGGTTGGTGGCCTGGCGCTCGGCCTCTTCCAGCAGGCGGCCAACTTCCTGGTCGGCGGCATCTTCGCCTCGGTCGCGGTGTTCGCTGTCTTCATCATCGTGCTGCTGCTCACCGCACGTGGCTGGCTCCCCCGCGGCTACTTCACCAATCGAACTCCCGCACGCACGGTCTCAGCGTCGACCGGCACGAGCACTACCGAGCAGCGAGAGCGTGCCCTGGTCTAGCTCGCTTTCGTCATTCCTCGTCGTCGCTATCGGGCACCATCTGATCAAGGCTGTACAGCGAGTTCCGGGAGAAGTTGTCGTCCTCGGGCGCGGGTACGGGAGCCGACGGCTTCATCGCCGGCGGAAGGGGTCGACCGTGGCGTTTCCGATGGTAGGAGTCACCGGCTGCGAAGGCCTTGTTCGAATCCGGGGATTCCTCCGCGCTGCGCGACGAGGTCTTGCTCTGGCGTGACGCGAACATCATCCTGGAACCGTGGAAGTACTCAACGGGAACATCCTCGGGGAAATTGGCCCCGTGCATTGCCGCCGATTCAGGTTCGACCGACGGGGCCAGGGATGCCATATGCCGATTCCAACGGGTCTGCCTCAGCGATGACGCGTAAGCATCGCCATCTGAGAGCTCCGGTGCGCCTTCCTCGGCGGTGAGGTATCGATTCACCGACGTGGGCAGCACGCGATCCGCACTTCCCTCGCGTTCGGGATCAAGGTGTTCGGCGGGTCGGTTCATCGAATTCTCAAAGTTCGCGTTCCCGGTGTCGAATCGCACATGGCGATCGTGACCTGCCTTGCGAGTCGGTGCCGGTTGAGCCTGCTCCTGGCCCCAGTATCCATTGAAGAAGGCAGCCTGATCGACACGCTCGCCTCCGTGGATGACCTCAGGAAAACCGAGATCTCCCTGCTCGTACACATGTCGAACCGAGGCATAGCCCTGTCTCGCCTTCTCCGCTTCCGCAGCCCGACTCATCGCCCTGGCATAGGGAACGATGGGCATGAGCGATGCCGATGTAGCCGCGGCACCGAGGCCTGCTTCAGAGTCGTCGGACTGAGCATCGGACTCGCCGCCCGCCGGTGCACCGGCTGCAGGCAGGGCCGTGGGCTTGTGTCGAGTGATCCTGACCTTCCCACGCTTCGTGTCGCGGAAGGTGGCGTCGAGACCGGCCAGTTGCCCGGTGGTATCCG
>CALFIA010000035.1 GCA_937876275.1 uncultured Actinomycetes bacterium
CGCTGTCCATCGCTCGACCCCGCTGATCATCACGGAGGGCAACTACCTGCTGGTCGACAGCGGTGACTTCGCTCGAGTGCGACCCTTGCTCGATGAGGCCTGGTTCCTCGTTCCCGATGACTCCGTGCGTCAGGAGCGACTCATTGCGAGACACATGTCGTATGGCAAGGACGAGGAAGCAGCCCGCGCCTGGGCGCTGGGTACCGATGAGGCGAATGCCCGACTGGTGGCGGCCACTGCAGTCCACGCCGATCACGTGATCCGCGTGATCTGATCCGGGCCTTTAGTCCCTGACGACTCGGGTCTTTCAGGTGATCGGAGCTTTCACTGCAGCGGCGGAGAATGGCGGAAGCAGATCACCGCTTCCCCGGGAGGACTCATGTCGCACTACCGAATGCCGACTCTGGAGGAGTCCGGCTACGTCGTGCTGGATACCTACGGTCAGGTGATGGATCAGTCCGAGTGGATGACCCTCGAGTACGTCGACTGGAAATCCTCCGGAGATACCCGTTTCGCACCGATCGCCAGTGCCCAGGGCGAGATCGAATGCAATGGCTTCTGGCACGCGAATCCACCCAAGGCCGACAAGGACGGCGTGTGGATCCCCGCGCAGGTCGACCGTGCGCCGACTCTGACCGCGCGGGCACGCGAGGCAGGTGCGAACATCGGCCGTTGCCGCGTGATCGAGCTGCAGCCCAATAGTTATGCGGATGCTCTCTACAACTCGCATCTCGACGACAACAACCGACTCAATCCCGAGGGCGAGGGCTGGGTCGTGCGCTGCTTCATGCAGCTCACCGACAATCCGGACTCCTACATGATCCTCCGCGAGGACATCAATGATCCGAGTACCGAGACGCGCATCGCGCTTCCGGCCGGGGCGCAGTTGATCGTGGACTCCGAGCGCATGTGGCACTCGGTCTGGCATCAGGGGGTTGATCCACGGTACTGCCTGATCACGTCATACGAGTCGGGCCCGGATCTCGAGAAATGGCTGTGGGAGCTGAACCCGGTGACACGCGTCGAATCCGTGCCCTTGGATCGTGACGCCGCTGCGGCCTCGGAGATCGAGGCCCAGACACGACGAGCGGGTCGTACCGACTTCTACGGATACGACCCGACCGACGTGCGCTCTGAGGCCTAGCTGGGGTTGACGGTGATCGAGACCTTCTTGATCCTCTTGCCGCCATTCTCGACAGCGTTGTCGTAGACCTTGACGATCGCGGTACCCGGCGCGATCGCGCGGAAGCCGACCACGGAGGCGTTGTTAGCAGGCAGCACCTCTACGACCGAGGGATCGCTCGAGACAGCGGTGAAGTTGCCGTTCTTCGCGTACTCGTAAGCGGGGAACACGGCAATCTGATTCGGGATCATCTCGATCGTCTTGGTCTTCTTCTTGACCATGATCGGTGCCCAGGTCGCGGGGTCATTGCCGACGATCGGTGCCGCGGTGCTGCTGGCGACAGCAGAGGTCGCCGGCGAGGCTGCCGAGGATGCCTCGGAACTACTCGAGCCGCCGCCGCAGGCGGCGAGGGTTGAAGTGGCAAGAAGCGCCACAGCCGAGGCGGAGATGAGCTTGGTGGGTGTACGCATTCGGGACTCCT
>CALFIA010000036.1 GCA_937876275.1 uncultured Actinomycetes bacterium
GCACTCGCGCTGCGAGCCGGCGCGAAGATCGCCGATCTCGAATTCGTGCAGTTCCACCCGACGGTCATGTGGCTCGGGCCGCTCGCGCAGGGTCAGCAGCCGTTGGTTTCCGAGGCGGTGCGCGGAGAAGGCGCATTCCTGCTCGACTCGCGGGGTCAGCGCTTCATGGTTGGCGAGCACGAGCTTGCCGATCTGGCCCCGCGTGATGTCGTCGCCAAGGCGATCATGCGTCGCATGCGCGAGACCGAGGAAGCGCATGTCTGGCTCGACGGTCGTCACCTGGGCGCCGATACCTGGCTGCAGCGCTTCCCGACCATCCTCGAGTCATGCCGCAGCCGCGGTATTGATCCGGTTACCGATCTCATTCCGGTCGCACCGGCGCAGCATTACGCATCAGGCGGCGTGCTCACTGATCATTACGGCCGCTCCTCGATTCCCGGACTATTCGCGTGCGGCGAGGTGGCCTGCACCGGTGTGCACGGGGCAAACCGGCTTGCCTCCAACTCACTGCTCGAGGGGCTCGTGTTCTCTAAGCGCATCGTGGAGGCGATTGCGGCTGCGCCTGCCCCTGCGCGCGAACCCGTTGCGCCCACCGGTACCGAGGGCTTGCTTCCGCATCGGGTGCGCCGCACGATGCAACAGGCCATGGATCGCGATGCGGGAGTGCTGCGCAGTGCGATGTCGCTGGCCGATGCCACTAGAGAACTTCACTCGGTCAGTCACGCAGACGATGCGCACCCGTGCACCGAAGACTGGGAGACCACGAACATCCACATGCTTGCCACCACGTTGGTGCAGCATGCGCGTCTGCGCGAGGAGACTCGCGGCTCGCATTGGCGTGAGGATTACCCCGAACGCGATGACGACCATTGGCGGGTGCGCCTGGTGTCGACGCTGAGCCCTGATGGAGAATTGCGCACGCGAACTGAACCACTCGTGCATGGCGACAGCGCGAAGTAAGGAGACGTCACATGGGCACCGCAGGAACGATTGATCCGCAGATCGAGCAGCAGCTCGTCGCTGCCGGCCTCGACGTCGATGACGTGCTCTGGCTCATTCGTCGCGCTATAGATGAGGATCTCGATGGTGGCGTTGACGTCACGACCGTGGCCACCGTGCCCCTCGAGCAGCGCGCAACCCTCGATCTCGTGGCCAGGCGCCCCGGCATCGCCGCCGGCATCCCGGTCGCCGCAGCCGTCTTCTCGTCGATGAGCGGCGATGCCGTGACGATTCGATACGGCAAGGCCGATGGCGAGATGGTTCAGATCGGTGACGTCCTCATCTCGGTGACCGGTCCCACCCATGAGCTCCTGCGTGCCGAGCGACCCGCGCTGAACCTGCTAGGCCGTCTGGGCGGCATCGCATCGATGACCCGTGTCTGGGTCGAGGCCGTGGCCGGAACCAACGCCCGAATTCGTGACACCCGTAAGACCACCCCGGGCATGCGCAAGCTGGAGAAGTACGCGGTGCGCTGCGGCGGCGGCACCAATCACCGCATGTCTCTCTCGGATGCAGCGCTGGTGAAGGACAACCACGTGGTTGCAGCCGGCGGAGTCGCCGAGGCATTCGCACTCGTGCGCGCGAAGTTCCCTGACGTCCCGGTGGAGGTCGAGGTCGACTCCCTGGAGCAGCTCGACGAAGTACTCGATGCCGGAGCTGATCTCGTACTCATCGACAACTTCACGACCGAGGAGATGGTGGAGGCAGTGCGCCGCAACGCCGGACGCGCAAAGCTCGAGGCCTCGGGTGGCCTCACGATCTCGGTGGCCCGAGCGGTGGCCGCGACCGGTGTCGACTACCTCGCCATCGGAGCGCTCACGCACTCTGCACCAGTATTGGATATCGGCGCTGACCTTCGGCAGGAGACATAGCAATGCTTCTAGCAATCGACGTAGGCAATACGAACACCGTGATCGGCCTGTTCGACGGTGAGCGCATGACTCGCTCCTGGCGCACCAAGACAGATGCACGCACCACGGCTGACGAGATCGCCTTGACCTTCCGCGGGCTGCTCGACGGTGCCGGCGACATCACCGGCATTGCGCTGTGCTCCACGGTGCCCGCAGTGCTGCGCGAGATGCGCCTGATGCTCGAGCGCTACTTCGCCGAGACCCCCAAGGTCATCATCGAGCCGGGTATCAAGACTGGCGTTCCGGTTCTCACCGACAACCCCAAGGAGGTCGGCGCCGATCGCATCGTCAACACGATCGCGGCCCACCATTTGTTCGGCGGCCCGTGCATCGTCGTCGACTTCGGCACCTCGACCAACCTTGATGTTGTCTCCGCCAAGGGCGAGTTCCTCGGCGGTGCCCTTGCCCCGGGCATCGAGATCTCCCTGGACGCCCTCGCCCAGCGCGCAGCCCAGTTGCGCAAGGTTGAACTGGTGCGGCCGCGTTCGGCCATCGGCAAGAACACCGTTGAAGCTCTCCAGTCCGGCGCCCTCTACGGCTTCGCCGGTCAGGTCGACGGCCTGGTCGACCGCATCTGCGAGGAACTCGGCGACGTGACCGCAGTCGTGGCGACCGGTGGTCTGGCCCCGATCGTCGTGCCGGAATCACGCACGATCACCCATTACGAGCCTGATCTCACCCTGATCGGCCTACGACTGGTCTTCGAGAAGAACGCGGTCTAGGGGCCACGGCCTCGCCCGATATCTTTCTCTCGTGACGAACGAGACCACGGCTGCGGCCGAGCAGGCCCACGAGCCCGAGGATGATCTGCCCGAGCAGATGCGAATCCGCCGGGAGAAGCGTGAGCGCCTGGCCGAGCTCGGAATCGAGCCATACCCGGTCGGAGTCCCGGTCACCACCACGATCCAGGCAGTGCGAGCCGAGCATGGCCATCACGAGCCCGATCACTCGACCGGCCAGATTGTCGGCATCGCCGGTCGCATCCTTTTCTCCCGCAACACGGGCAAGCTCTGCTTTGCCACCCTGCGCGCCGGCGATGGTACCGAGATCCAGGCGATGCTCTCGCTCGCCAATGTCGGTGAGGAAGCCCTCGAGCAGTGGAAGGAGCTCGTCGACATCGGCGACACCGTCTTCGTCCATGGTGAGGTCATCACGTCGAAGCGCGGTGAGCTGTCGGTCATGGCTGACTCGTGGGCCATGGCCTCGAAGGCACTTCGCCCGTTGCCAGTGGCGCACAAGGACCTCAGCGAGGAAACCCGCATTCGCCAGCGTTATGTCGATCTCATCATGCGTCCCGAGGCCCGTCAGATGGCGCGAACTCGCATGGCGGTCGTGTCGCAACTGCGTCGAAGCTTCGAGGCTCGTCATTACGTCGAGATCGAGACGCCCATGCTGCAGACCATGCATGGTGGTGCGGCTGCGCGGCCCTTCATCACGACCTCGAATGCCTTCGATATCGAGCTCTTCCTGCGTATCGCTCCTGAGCTGTTCCTCAAGCGGGCAGTCGTCGGCGGTATCGAGCGTGTGTTCGAGATCAACCGCAACTTCCGCAATGAGGGCTCGGATTCCACG
>CALFIA010000037.1 GCA_937876275.1 uncultured Actinomycetes bacterium
TGTGCTCTTCCGATCTAGTGAAGGCCTTCCATCGTGTGGGTCTTGGAGCCGTGATGGCCGCGGTGGCACTCGCGGTGAGTGGCGTTGTCGGCGGAATCGCCGGTTGGTTCGATCCGTCAGACGTCGTGTTCTCCATCGTTCTCGCCGGGCTCGTGCTCTGGCGGCATCAGCGCAATATCCGTGCTGCCGTCGCCGCGCGTATGTGAGTTTCCACAACCCGTCCGGTTGTCCACCGGAGTCACCATCGATGGCTGGGAGCAATAATCGCTACTTAGCGTGACCGGGTGAACTTCGGACGTCAGCAGACCCAGGCCGTGCGCGCCGAGGTCGATGAACGACTACGGCGGCTTGCCGCGGGCTGGGCGCCTACTCCTGCAGTGCCGATCGAGCTTCAGCCGCCGAGTGAATCGGTCGCGCCGTTGCGTACCGATCACTGGGGCCGTCGTTCCTGGCGTGCCTTCGTGCTGTTGCTGACTGCAGTCGCAGTCGTCGCCGGCTGGCTCTGGTGGCAGGGGCAGCCGCGTGGGGTGACGGCCATCCCGGTTACGGGGGCAACAACATCTGCCATGCCCATGGTGTCGGGGCAAGTGATCGTGCACGTCGCCGGCGCTGTCGTGCATCCGGGCCTCGTCACGCTACCCGCAGGCGCGCGGGTGGCTGACGCCATCGACAAGGCCGGGGGGCCAAAGTCACCGCGCTACCTCGACAGCGTCAACCTGGCACGGGTTCTCGTCGACGGCGAGCAGATCATTCTCGGTGCCGTAACTGGCAGTTCGAAGGCGGGAGGAAAGCTCAGTCTCAGTACGGCGACAGCAACGGAGCTCGAGCAACTCCCGGGTGTTGGCCCTGTGCTTGCCCAACGCATCGTCTCGTGGCGCACTGACCACGGCCTCTTTCGCGCTGTCGATGACCTCAATGATGTGTCGGGAGTGGGTGATGCACTCATGGAGCAGCTTCGCCCGCTGGTTGCTCCCTAGTGGATGCACGGCTTCTTGCGCCGGCGGGTGCAGCGTGGGCATCGGCGGCCGTCTCGCTCTATCTCTGCTCCACGTGGCCGTATCTCGTCCTCGTGGTGTTGCCGCTCGCCGCGCTTCTGGGGCTCGCAGTAGTCGTGTCGCGAACACGAGGAACGGTGCGTGCGCTCGCACTTGCGTGCGCCTTTGGTGCGCTCCTGGCAACGGTACATGTGCAGGCCCGGCACAGCGCTCCGCTGGAGCAGTGGGTGGGCGAGCACTCTGTGGTCGATGCTCGCGCCGACGTGACGGGAGATCCCGTCCATCGAATTTCTGCGAACGTTCCAGTCTGGATGTCTGCGGCGTCGACAAGTATTGCCCTGCGCGTCACTGAAATCAGCAATCGCGGCTCGTCCGTCAGCCTCAGTGTTCCGATGGAACTTCAGCTGAACGAGGGGCAGAGCGCACCACCGGTGGGCTCCACCATCACCGTACGAATGCGGTTAGCGCCAGCACCCTGGAATCGTGATCTTGCGGCCTATGCGAGTCAATCAGGATCCCTGTCCATCGTGGAAAGCCCTGGACTGGTGAATCGAGTAGCGAATGCCATGCGTGCTGGCCTTCGTGAGTCAACTCGCGGCCTGAGCCCAGATGTCAGTTCACTGATCACCGGCCTGGCGGTCGGTGACGTGTCGCAGCAGCCGATTGAACTCGGCGACGCCATGCGTTCAGCCGGATTGACGCACTTAACGGCCGTGTCGGGCGGGAACGTGGCAATCGTGATCGCGGCAGTACTACTTCTCACGTCACGACTCAGGTTGAGGCGACGCTCGCGGGTAGTCATCGCGGTAGCGGCTTTGGTGTTCTTCGTGATCTTGGTCAGGCCGCAGCCGAGCGTGATCCGCGCTGCGGTGATGTGTGCGCTGGTGATTCTCGGAATGCTCACCGGCGGCAGACGAGCGGGGCCGGCCGTACTTTGCGCTTCCGTTCTCATCTTGGTTGGACTCGAGCCTGGCCTCGCAGTCTCATGGGGCTTCGCGCTCTCGGTCGCGGCTACAGCGGGGTTGATCATCGTCTCGCCGCGCGTGCAGCGCTTTCTTGCGCGCGCGCGGTTGAGCCGCAGGTGGCCACCAGCCCTGCGCGAGGCTGTGGCGATCGCGGCGTCTGCGCAGATAGCCACCTTGCCGATTCTGATCGCGATGGGCGCAGGGCTCGGCGTGATGTCGATCCCGGCGAACCTTCTTGCAATGCCCGCCGTTGCCCCGGTGACGATCCTTGGCCTGCTCGCAGCTCTCGTGGCAACTGTCGCGATGCCGGTCGCAGTCACACTCAGCCACTGCGCTGCTCCATTTGCCTGGTGGATCGCTCATGTGGCGACCGCGCTCAGCAGCCTGCCGATCGCGCATGTGGGGTGGCCGGCAGGAATTGGGGGAGTTCTTCTGCTGGCCGGCGTGGCCGGGTTGCTCTGGTGTCTGCGGACATACTCTCGGCGTCAGTGGCCGCAGGGAATCCCTCCAGCGGTAACTGCCGCGTTCATCGCATTGAGCTGCGTGCTCATTGCCGTGCTCGTCATCGCACCTCCGGGCAGACGAAGCTGGCCTCCGGCGAGCTGGAAGCTCGTCATGTGTGACGTGGGTCAAGGTGATGCCATCGTGCTGCACGACGCGAGCGACGATGTCGTTGTCGTGGATGCCGGTCCCGACCCGACATTGATCGATTCGTGCCTTGCGGATCTTCGGATCTCGGAGATCGACACGGTGCTGCTCACTCATTTTCACGCCGATCACGTCAATGGGCTTGCCGGCATCCTGCGCGGACGTTCTGTTCGTCGAGTGCTCGTGACGTCGATCGAGGAACCGCCGCAGCAGGCGGCATTCGTGTATCGAACCCTGGCTGCTGCGGGAATTACTGCCGCCGTGGCGCACGCCGATGACATCGGTGGTGTCGGATCCATCAGGTGGCGGGTGCTCTGGCCGCGACGGCGCATTGACGCAGGCTCAGTGCCGAATAACTCCAGTGTCGTGCTGCTCGCCGATGTCGACGGCGTGAGCATGCTGCTGACCGGTGATGTCGAGCCCGAGGCCCAGGCGTCGATTATCAACGCCGAGTCGAGCGTGCAGGTCGATGTGATGAAAGTGCCGCATCACGGCTCGCGATACCAAGATCCCCGGTTGCCTGCGTGGAGTCACGCCCGGGTGGCCCTTATCAGCGTGGGCGAGGGGAATATGTACGGCCACCCGGCTCCCGAGACTGTCAGAGCCTGGCAGCAGGCCGGTGCGCTGGTGGCGCGTACCGACGTCGTGGGAGATCTCGCGTTAGTCGGGGGTCAATCCCTGGGGCTGGTCTCGCGGGAGGGGTGATTCGTGGGTGGGCTCATGGGATGATGACGGCCTCATGGCCAAGGCATCAGCGCAGCCCGCTCGCGTCACCCTCGCGATCGGCAACGAGCCGCTCTTCATCGAGCGCGCTGTTCGTGCGGTCGTGAAGGCAGCGACCAAGGATGACCCCCAGGCGCAGCGGCCCGGTCAGCGGGTCCCGCGCCGCCGCCACCGTTTCCGCCACCGCCGCCAGGCTGGCCGCCGTGATGAGCTGGATGGCGTACCGCAGGCTGGTCTCCTGGAGATCGGAAGAGCA
>CALFIA010000038.1 GCA_937876275.1 uncultured Actinomycetes bacterium
GGTGACTGGAGTTCAGACGTGTGCTCTTCCGATCTGATCTTCACCTGGACTGCATTCATCACCAGCATCCTCGTGCTGATCGCCTTCCCGGTGCTCGCCGCGGCTCTTGTCGTCGCATTCATCGACCGCCATTACGGGGCAGTCGTCTTCGATCCCTCGAACGGTGGAGCCATCTTGTGGCAGCACCTGTTCTGGTTCTTCGGCCATCCGGAGGTGTACATCCTCGCGCTGCCGTTCTTCGGCATCGCCAGTGAGATCATCCCGGTCTTCTCGCGCAAGCCCATCTTCGGTTACAAGGGTCTCATCTTCGCCACGATGGCGATTGCGGCGCTGTCCGTGGCGGTGTGGGCGCACCACATGTATGTCACCGGCTCGGTCTACCTGCCGTTCTTCGCATTGATGACCATGCTCATCGCGGTGCCGACGGGCGTGAAGTTCTTCAACTGGATCGGCACGATGTGGAAGGGCTCAGTGTCCTTCGACACCCCGATGCTCTGGACGATGGGCTTCCTTGTCACCTTCCTCTTCGGTGGCCTCACCGGCATCATCTTGTCGGCCCCGCCGCTGGACTTCCATGTGTCCGACAGCTACTTCGTGGTGGCCCACTTCCACTACACGGTGTTCGGCACTGTCGTGTTCATGTTCTTCGCCGGCCTGTACTTCTGGTGGCCGAAGATGACCGGAAAGATGCTCGACGAGCGACTCGGCAAGATTCACTTCTGGCTGCTCTTCGTCGGCTTCCAGGTGACCTTCCTCATCCAGCACTGGCTGGGCGTCAAGGGCATGGCACGTCGCTACGGTGATTACCTGCCGTCCGACGACTTCCAGGCATACAACATCGTCTCGACGGTCGGCGCAGCCATCCTCGCGGTCTCGACGATCTTCTTCATCTGGAATGTCATCAAGACCTCGCGCACCGCACCGAAGGTCAATTGCGATGACCCGTGGGGCTGGGGCGCATCGTTGGAGTGGGCGACGAGCTGCCCGCCGCCGCGCCACAACTTCATCTCCTTGCCGCGTATCCGCTCGGAGCGCCCGGCATTCGACCTGCACCATCCGGAGCTCGCTGCTCCGGGTGCTCACGCCCCGGCAGCCACGGGAGGCACCAAGTGAAGATCGAAGGAATTCTCTTCGCCCTCGGTTCTGCCTTCTACTTGGCGATCGCCGCGATCTACTGGTACTTCAGCCGTGACCAGATCGGCACGACCGCGCTGGCGCTGACCGGTGCTCTGGCCTTCCTCGTGGCCTTCTACACGCTGTACACCTCAAAGCGCGTGTACCCGCGTCCGGAAGACCGCGAGAACGCCGAGATCGAGGAGGCTGACCCCGAGTACGGCTTCTTCAGCCCGCACTCCTGGTGGCCGCTGTTCATCGGCATCGCTGCCGTGGTGATCGCCTTCGGCTTCATCTTCGCCGTGTGGGTCATCGTCTTCGGCTTCTTCTTGCTGCTGATTGCCCTCGTCGGCTGGATGTTCGAGTACTACCGCGGCGAATTCGTCCACTAGTACCCCGGTTCCCCGCGCGGGGGAACGCCACATGCGTCACATGCGTCGTAACCTGTGTAGCACTACGTCCGACGCTTCCCAGGAGATCTCATGCGCACCCCGGCACTCCGCTATGCGCTGCTCGGCTGCGCTGCGGTTGCCCTGGTCAGCGGCTGCAGCTCGATCCAAGGGCTAGCGCCGACCCTCGATCTCACCACGGCCGACGTCCCGAGTACCTCCACAGCAACCATCAGCGCCGAGATCGGCGACCCCGTTCAGCTGGGGCAGCCCCTGGAGATCGCCGCTCAGGGCGGTCGCCTCGCCGAGGTCAGCATCACCGGGCCGAAGGGCGAGGTCTCGGGGGAGATGTCGGCAGACGGACGCACTTGGGTGGCCCAGACAAATGCGCTCAAGTACGCCACGGAATACCAGGTGCATGCGCGAGCTGTCGATGCGCGTGGCGTGCCGGTCGAGACCACCCGCAGTTTCCGCACAATTGACCCGCGTGCCTTGTTCACCGGCCAGGTGACTCCGGAGAACGGCTCTGTCGTTGGCGTCGGTACGCCGATCACCGTGACCTTCGATCAGTCCATCCGCGATCGAGCTGCGGTCGAGAACGCGCTTGTCGTGCGCACGCCGACGCCGATCGAAGGTGCCTGGGCATGGAAGTCGGCAAACACCGTGGTGTTCCGGCCGGCCAAGTACTGGCCGAGCAATACCCCGGTGCAGGTAGATCTCAACCTGATGGGCGTACGCGCCAAGAAGGGTGTCTTCGGCGAGAGCAATGTGTCGACGTCGTTCACCACCGGAGTCTCCATGGTGACCAAGGTCGATGCGATCGCGCACACCGCGACGGTCTTCCGTGACGGGCAGAAGATTCGCACGATTCCGATCACGACCGGAAAGCCCGGCTTCGAGACCCGTTCCGGAATTCTGGTGATCACCACCAAGGAGCCTGTCCGAATCATGGATGCATCAACCGGCGGTACCGATAAGAAGGATCCTGAGTACTACCGCATCGAGGTACACAACGCGATGCGCATCACGTCATCGGGAGAGTTCCTGCACGGTGCGCCGTGGTCGGTGGGTTCGCAAGGCCGTGCGAATGTCAGCCACGGATGTGTCGGCATGAGCAGTGAGAATGCGCAGTGGCTCTTCGACCAGTCGAGCCTCGGCGATGTCGTCGAGATAACCGGAACGGGAGTCCCACAGAACCTCGGGAATGGCGTCACTGTCTGGACCGAAACGTGGAGTCAGTGGCTTGCCAATTCGGCGACTGGTGCGGTCTGGACCACCGCTGATCCCGACCTTGCTGCGCCGGTCGCTCCGGTGACACCCAGTGCCTCTGCTTCACCGAGCGCGTCGGCGTCTGCCAGCGCCTCGGCACCTGCCGCCTAGGAGATCGTGACCAGGTGGAGTCGATGCGTGGCTCGAGTCGCGGCAACATAGAGATCTGAGCCCCGTACGGTCTGCGCGCCGATGGCGTCAGGATCGACGACGAAGACGATGTCGAACTCGAGGCCCTTGGTCTCACGAGCAGTCAGAACGGCGACAGTAGCGTCCAGGGCATCCTCACCGGCGCTGAACTGCGGGCCGTCGAGCAGCTCGGCATAGGCATCGCGGGCGGCGTCAGGAACGATCACGGCGTAGCGTCCCTCGGCCTCGCCGATGGATGCCAGAACGTACGAGGCGAGTTCAGCGGCCGGGCACGAGCTCTCGATCGGGGCCTCTCCGTCGCGAACTGCCTGGAGCACAGGTGGCGTGCCGCCGAATCGGGCGAGCAGTTCGGCAGCCTTTGCGGCCGTCTGGCGAGTGATGCGGTACGTGATGGTCAATGTGTGCAGGTCGGTGCGACCGGCGGCCCAGGTGAAGACGTCATCCCACGAGGTCACGCCCGCGGCGTGCGTGGTCTGTTGGAGATCACCCACCACGGTCATCGAGATGCGATTGGTACGGCGCGAGAGGCAGTGCCAGGCCATCGGAGAGAGTTCCTGGGCCTCGTCAACGATCACGTGGCCGTAGGTCCACGTGCGGTCGTTCAAGGCACGCTCGGCGACGCTCAGTCGGGTATGCGAGCTCAGGCTTCGGTCGGCAAGCCGGTCGGCCGAGATCCAGGCACCCATGCCCAGTGAGCTCAGCGACT
>CALFIA010000039.1 GCA_937876275.1 uncultured Actinomycetes bacterium
GTGTGCTCTTCCGATCTGGCGAGTGGAGTCGTCCACGGGCAGATGATCGACTCATCAGGAACAGTCAGCCCGCCCATCGCTCCCGGCCCGAGATCGGGAACACGTCGATAGACCTCGTCAGCATCGACGATCTCGCACTTCGAGTAACCGTTCTTCTCCGCCTTCTCCCTCAACTTCGGCAGCGTCGCGAGTTGATCCGGATCCCAGGCGACGAGCAGTGCACCGGTGCTCTCTACCGGGATACCCGTGACCTTGGCGTAGTTCGAGAGAAGTGCGTAACCGCGCGCCACCATCGTCGACTCGAGAGAGCCGGGAACGGCGTCGAATCCGGTGTGCAGGATGGCCGTGTTCGCCTTGCTCGTGGCATCCCCGATATCCCCTCGAGCTTCGATCAGCACGATGCGCAGATCAAAGCCGGCAAGCTCGCGGGCAACGGCGCATCCGACAACTCCGCCACCGATGATCGCGACGTCGTAGCTCATCGCGCTCCTTCTGCCGGCAGTGTGCGCTTGACTACCGCGCGCCAATTACCCATGAAGTCTGCCGCATGATCCGCACTCCAGCGCGGTTCGTAGACGTGCTCAGGAGTCCAGTCCACGGCCGGCACTGATTCCTGCGGTCGCACGGCCAGCCGGCCGAGCGCTGCTGCACCGAGGGCCGTGGCGTGCGCGGAGGGGTAAACCTCAATGGGCAGTTGAAGGATGTCCGCCTGTGCCTGCATCAGAACTGTCGATCGCGTCAGGCCACCATCCACGCGCAGTGACTTCAGCGAATCACCGAGATCGGCAGCGCAGGCGGCAGCGAGGTCAGCGATCTGCGCGGCAATGCCTTCGAGCACTGCGCGAATGAGCTGGCCTCGGTCGGTAGCCAGGCTCATGCCGCTGAAGGCCGCCTTCGCATCTGCCCGCCACCACGGTGCCGCAAGTCCCGCAAGTGCAGGCACGAAGGAGACATTCCCGCTGTCAGCGGCCGAGGCGGAGTCGATATCCCGCGCATCGGTGATCAGGCCGAGATCTTGCAGCCAGCGAATCGCGGAGGCGGCGGTGAAGACCTGCCCGTCGATGCAGTACTTCGACTCACCGCGGATGGTCCACGCCACCGAGGTAGTCAGCCCATTGGTGGAGCGGGGGGCAGACGTACCTGTATTCATGAGCAAGAACGCACCCGTGCCATAGGTGCACTTCGCCTCGCCGAGGCTCAGGCATCCTTCCGCGAGCAGTGCGGCCTGCTGATCGACGATCACGCCGCCGACAGGTATCGAGTCGCCGAATGCACTCGTCACACCAATGACTTCATCGCAATCCGCGATGCGGGGCATCGACTCGCCTTCGAGACCGAAGTACCCCAGCAACTCCTCATCCCACGCACGCGAGTCGAGATTCATGATCAGCGATCGGCTTGCCGTGGAGACATCGGTGACGAACTCACGGGTGAGTTGATGCAGTAACCATGAGTCGGAGGTCGTGACAACTCCCTCGCGAGTGATGTTCTCTCGGATCCAGGTCATCTTCGGTGCCGAGAAGTAAGGATCGAGAACTAGACCCGACCGTTGGGCGATCGTTTCGGAATACCCCCGAAGTCGATCGCACACTGATTGCGCCCTGCTGTCCTGCCAGACCAATGCGGTGCTGAGCGGTTCCCCTGTGGACGGATCCCAGGCCAGAACCGTCTCGCCTTGATTGGCCAGCGAGATGACCTCAATCGGGACACCGGCTTCAGCGATTGCCCGACGCCCGGCAACGAGAACTGATTCGAGAAGCTCCGCAGGACTCTGCTCGACGGCACCGTCGGCCAGATACTGCGGCCGCACCGGCTCCTCGGCGAGGGAGAGAACCATGCCCGCGTCATCGACAACAATTGCCTTCGTGCCGGAGGTTCCCTGATCAATGGCAAGGACGCTCACGTCCGTACTCTCGCATAGTTGGCGTACGTTGATGCGATGGATGTCCTGAGTCGACTCGCCGTCGGTCGCACTGACCGACTCGTGCACTCCGAGAGCATTCCCGCCCGCGCAGCCCGACTCGCGGAGTGGCCGCAATGGCTTGCGCCCGAGATTCGCGAGGCTTTCTCAGAACGCGGCATCGATCGACCCTGGATCCATCAAGCCGAGGCTGCCGATCTCGCTCATCGCGGGCTGCACGTCGTGCTCTCAACGGGCACTGCCTCGGGCAAGAGCCTGGCCTTCGGCATGCCCGTCCTCCAGGCGATCATCGACGGGCTCAGCGCTCCCAACGGTCGTGGCGCGACAGCGCTGTACCTCTCGCCCACGAAAGCGCTCGCGAATGACCAACTGCGCTCGCTGACAGGACTCGGATTCTCCTGGCTCCGTGCCGCGACCTACGACGGCGATACCCCGATGGAGGCACGCTCCTGGGCGCGTAATCACGCGAACTACGTGCTTACCAACCCTGATCTGATTCATCACTCGATGCTCGGTTCACATCAGAGCTGGGCACCGTTCCTTCGACGTCTTCGTTACATCGTGATCGACGAATGCCACGCATACAGAGGTGTCTTCGGAGCACATGTCGCCGAGGTCATTCGACGACTTCGACGCATCTGCGAGTCGTACGGTGCCTCACCAGTAGTGATTTGCGCGTCCGCCACGGTCGCCCAGCCAGGGGATGCAGCAACGCGACTCGTCGGGTCGCGCGTCGCGGAGGTAACAGACGACGGATCCCCTGCGGGCGAACGAGTCATCGCGCTGTGGGAACCGGAGCTCACCGCATTCACCGGTGAGAACGGTGCGCCAATCAGGCGCACCGCAACGGCGGAATGCGCCGACCTTCTCGCTGATCTCGTCGTCGAAGGCGCGCAGAGCCTGGCCTTCGTCCGCAGTCGCAAGGCCGCTGAGTCGGTAGCGGTCATGGCTCGAGATTTACTACTCGATGTTGATCCGTCATTAATGGAATCCGTGGCGTCGTATCGGGGCGGATACCTTCCTGAGGAACGACGCGAGCTTGAATCACGACTGCGCTCAGGAAGCCTGCGTGCACTCGCGACAACGAACGCCCTAGAACTCGGCATCGACATCAGCGGACTCGATGCAGTGATCACCGCAGGCTGGCCAGGCACGCGTGCATCACTGTGGCAGCAGTTCGGTCGCGCCGGGCGGAGTGGAGCCCCTGCACTGTCGATCTTCATAGCCCGCGATGAACCGCTCGATACCTACCTCGTGCATCACCCCGCAGCAATGCTCGGTCGTCCAGTGGAAGCAAATGTCTTCAACCCGGAGAACCCTTACGTTCTGGCGCCGCATCTGTGTGCTGCTGCTTCAGAGCTGCCGCTCACTGCCGAAGATGCGGTGCGCTGGTTCGGCCCTGGGTCGCTTGCCCTTCTTGATTCACTCGTCGCTGACGGATACCTGCGCAAGCGCCCGACCGGCTGGTACTGGACTCGGCGTGATCGTGCGAGTGACCTCGCCGATCTGCGCGGCACAGGCGGCCCGCCTGTACGCATCGTCGAAGAGGGCACGGGTCGCATCCTCGGCACGATGGACGTCGCCGCTGCTCACGCGAATGCGCACCCGGGTGCGGTCTACACGCATCAGGGAGTGACGCATCTGGTCACGTCGCTCAATCTTGCTGATTCGGTTGCCACCGTGGTCGAGCAGGACGTCGATTACTCGACCTCAGCGCGCGAAGTGAGTGACATTCGCATTCTCGAGGAACTTGAACGCGTCTCGCTTGGTGAGGCGACCATGAGTTTCGGTCGGGTTCATGTGAGTTCGCAGGTCGTAGCTTTCATGCGACGCCGAGCGATGACCGGCGAAGTCTTGGGCGAGGAGGCTCTCGACATGCCCGTACGCGAACTCGAGACGACAGCGGTGTGGTGGACCTTGAGTGATGCCCAGATCACCGGTTCCGGGGTCGACGTCACGGAGGTACCCGGCTCCGCTCACGCGGCCGAGCATGCGTCCATCGGAATGCTTCCCCTTTTCGCCACTTGCGATCGCTGGGATATCGGCGGCGTATCGACTGCCCACCACCTCGACACCGGACGCATGACCGTTTTCGTTTACGACGGTCTCGCCGGCGGAGCGGGATTCGCGGAGTACGGCTATCACCATGCGCGTGAATGGCTCACTGCAACGAGAGATCTGATCTCCGAATGCTCCTGCGAAAGCGGATGCCCCGCATGCATTCAGTCACCTAAGTGCGGAAACGCCAACAACCCGCTCGACAAGCCCGGAGCGATTGCCTTCCTGGATCAGCTGCTCAATCAGTGATCGGAAGTGTTGCGAGATCACCTTCGATGACCGCGCGATCGTCGTCATCGAGATCAATAGCCGCAGCGTAGGAGAGATTGCGCTGCTCACGGGCGGCAGCCATGTCGCCAAGAACGCAGTAAGCGCGGGCCATCGCTTCGTGTGCGGATGCGGGAACGAAGGAGCCGACTTCGAACTCCGCACAGATCTCGCTTGAACGTCGGCCGTGATACAGCGACTGCTCTCCGCGGCCGAGCACGGCGTAGACGCGACTGCACAGCCACTCGCCGATTGCCCACTGCTCCGGGCCACCGACCTTGCCCCAGTGCCACCGACTCGCATGCGCCGCATGCACCATTGCATCGTCTTCAGCTGGCGTGCGCGACTCCATGCCCATGAAATCCCACGTGAGATTGAAGAGCTCACTGGCAAGCTCGCGCTCACCGAGCGGTTCGAGTAATGCTTTGTCGGCGGGCGGAGGCGCGTCACTGAACATGTCGCTCATCTTGCCATCCCTGACTTCACGTGCGGTAAGCCTCACGGAGGTGAGCGACCTTGCGAATTTCGACGATCCGAATCGTGTCACCAACCCAATAGAGGACTCGGTAGTCGCCAACCCGAATTCGAAACGTGGATGGTTCGCCTTTGACCGCCTTGCACCGAGGGGGACGAGGATTGTGAGCAAGTAATTCGATCGCGGCTTGCACCCGACGCTGCTCAACTCGCGGCAGTCCGTTTAGTGACTTGCGGGCAGAGAGAACGAAGCGAACGACATACTCGGGATCAGTCAAGACCTAGCTCTCGTTTGACGTCTTCCCAGGGAATCGTTTCCTCATCCTTCGTCGCGGCAATCGCCTCACGATCCATGTAGTCCTCAAGACGCTCGACGACGCTCTCGAAGAGCTCATAGTCGACGAGTACGGCAATGGGCTTGCCGTGCTTCGTGAGGTACAGCGGTTCGCCAGATCGACGGGTGACATCAATGACCTCCGAGAGGTTCTCTCGGACCTTGCTCACGGGCATCTCCTTCATGTACGAATTGTACAAATATCGAATCAGTGGGTCGAAGGCCCTGCTCTCGCAGTGGCCTCGAGATGGTCACTTCCCAGCCACTGAGCGATCGCGGGTGCCTGCACTCTCACGCGGACGATCGCATCGGCATCAGAATTGGTGCAGTCGATGAGCTCGGCCGAATTTGCCTGCGCGATTCGACCCGCGGACTCACAGGGGGCGAGGGGATTCGAGGCAGCCGCGATTGCGGCGAGATCGGCAGCATTAGTGGCTCGAGCGTGGGCGAGAGCGAGCGAGCAGAGTGAGAGCCCGGCCGCTCCCACGATTACAAGCGCTCCGACAAGCGCCAAGGACCAAAGGAGTGCGTACCCATCGTCGCGAGATTTCATCCTGCTGACTCCAGCGGCGCAGTAGCCGATTGAGTGACGGTGAACCCCAGATCGTGAAAGAGCGGCACAGGTAACGACATGAAATGAGCGGCGCTGATCACGACATCCGTGCCATGCGATTCGAGCTCGAGATCGGAATCGGGCAGTGAGGCCTTCAAGCGCGACATCACCGAGTCCGCGTCTTCGCCTCGCGCGATCAGTCGAGCACTAGTGCGCACGGCATCACCCATAGACACAGCAGTGAAGCCCACCCCCATCGCCCACATGAGCGTTGCGGTGGTGAGCAGCAAGAGCGGGAGAGCAAGTGCCGCCTCCAGAGTGACACTGCCGCGGTCGCGGTGCACCGAGCCACGACTCGGTGCACCGGAACGCTTCAGCATGTTGCTACGCACCAATGAACGAGAACGCGCCCTTCAGCACGCCCCACAGCAGATCACGCACCGCATTACTCGTCAGCAGCTTGATCAGGATTCCACCGAGTCCGGCTACCGCGACCGTGCCGACCGCGTACTCAGCAGTCGTCATGCCTCGGTCTTCCGAGAACCGTGCCTTGAGCTTGCGCATCTTTCCTCCTCGCGTCGAGTGTGACCTGATGGCCACGACTGAACCCTCGCCAACCGACTGCCCTCGGTGAAGAGCTCGACCACAACTGTGGATGCCCGTGCACTTTGACCATGCCTGTGAATTAGGAGTGAAGAATCTGGTCGACAAATGCAGCGATGATGGGTGCCACACCAATGAGGAAAAAGGCAGGTAGAAAGCACGCGGCCAAAGGCGCGACCGCTCGTACCCCCGCTGAGCGCGCAGCAACCTCAACACGCACACGATGTTCGCGCCGGACATCGCGACTCGCCCCCGCGAGCACGAGCGCCAGAGGTGCCCCCGACGTCGCGGAGCGAATCATCGCTGCAGCCAGTGGTGTCATCACGGGGTCACACAACTCCCAGGCCTGCTCTGCACTCGCACCAAGACCCAACGCACGCACAACCCTGTCAATCTCGAGGCCAATGGGTGGGCCAAGCGACTGTCCGACACGGGCAAGCGCCTTTTCGGTTGAAGCGCCGGCCTCCAGAACCGAGGTCAACACATCAAGTGCATCCGGCAATTGACGTTCAAGCAGCATTCGTTGACGTCGAGACTCCGCCGATTCGAGGCGCCCCAGGATCTTGATGACGATCACGGCACTGAGTAGAGCTAATGGCACTCCGGGCATGACACCGAAGAAACTCAGACAGCCGATGCCGGCCAACACCACGGCACCACGCTCGACGTATTTTGGCCCGATTGATGGTCGATGAACATCAGCCGAAAGCATGAGCCGGCGAAGTCGAGGGTCAGGTCGACCGGGTATCACCGTGAAGACAGCCAGCGCTACGAGCGCCGCTGCCAGCACCGTCACAGCAGACGCTCCACTCGAGCAACGATGCGCGAGGTCCACCAGTAACCCACGCCGATCAAGCAGAGCCCCATGAGTAGACAGGCGAGGCCCGGCCACGTGCCTAGGAGCCAACCGAGGGGATCTACTCCCATCATGATGCCCATTGCGATTCCGAACAGCGGCAAGACCACGAGGATGCGTGCCGTCGCACGCGGACCGGCCAGTTGTGCTTCCAACTGAACGCGGATGTCTTCAGCGATTCGTGCCTGCTCGGCTAGGCGAGCGACAGCCGTCGAGAGACCGCTGCCCTGTTGAGCTGACACCGCCCAGCAGGCGGCAAGTGGTGCGAGCAGCGGAACTGCTTGAGCATCGAGGCGAAGCGCTTCTGCTACGTCGCCATCGAAACGCACCGCTCCGCAGGCAGCCGGCCACACGCGCTCACCTACGAGCACGAGCGCATGTTGTTGCGGAGTACCGGCGGACAATTCTGCAGCGAGAGCAGCAAGTGCATCGATCGCAGCCTTGCGTGCTGCGCGTCGTTCTCGGGAGCCGTGGAGATACCGGCCGATCATTCGACGCCATGGGTCCTCCCGCTCTGCGTTATCGGAGCTTCCGAGGATTGCCTCGAGTCGCTGCGCCGGATTCGGGCGCATCACCACGAATACGGCCATGGCCATGAGTGCAGCCGGCACCCAGTTCACGATGCCCGCTTTCGAGGCGCCCTGAGTCTGATCGCGAACTCGTCTGCCCGATCGTCCATTCGAGTGCGACCGTCGTGGGTGACCGCGATCTCGCGCACGATGGCGAGCGAGTCTTTGCCTTTACTGAGCGCGTAAATACCTTGGACGTACCGCTGCCCTGATGTCGTGCGATCGACATGGATCACGCAATCAAGCCCAGCACAGATGAGTGAATGCACGGCTGGACGGTCGAGTCCTGCCATGAGCGCCAGGGCTTCCAGGCGAGCCGGAACGTCGTGCGCGGAGTTCGCATGCACAGTTCCGCACCCGCCTTCATGGCCAGTATTGAGAGCAGTGAGAAGTTCGACGACTTCCGCTCCTCTGACCTCTCCAATGCAGATTCGATCAGGTCGCATTCGCAGCGATTGCCGGACGAGATCACGCATCGTGATCACACCCGCGCCCTCCACATTGGCAGTTCGCGCCTGCATTCGTACGACGTGACCGCACGCAGGATTGAGTTCCGCGGAATCCTCGACCAAGACAAGTCGCTCGCTCTCATCGATTCGTGAGAGCAAGGCACCGAG
>CALFIA010000040.1 GCA_937876275.1 uncultured Actinomycetes bacterium
AGCGGGGCTTGCCTTGGTGCGAATAATGTCGTTCGCACCAGCACCGACCGAGACGAGCGATGGCTTGAGCCGTTCAAGCTGCGGCACTTGGTCATCGGCGATCTCGTCGAGTTTGCGTCCACGCACCGAGAGGTTCGCGTACCGGAACTCCGAATTCTCGGCCGCGAGAGACTCCGCTACTCGATCTGCCCATCCGCGCAGGCTTCCGTCAGGTCGAAAATCCCAGAGCCCCTCGGTGAAACTGTCACCAAGGGCGACGAAGGAATCGACATTCGCCTTGACCATGTTGCTCCTGCACTTCGTGAACCCGACGGGGCGTGAATCTACCCGAGAATCAAAGCCAGATTCCGCGGGACGCCAGAGTCGTAGACTCACCACATGGCTGCCACGAATCCCGACCGCTCTTCGTACTTTCCTGCCATTGAGAAGAAGCACGGCCTTCCGATGTCCTACTGGTTCGACCAGATGAAGGAAATCAAGGACCTCAAGTACCCCGAGCAGATCGCCTACTTACGCGAGAACCACGGTTTCAGCCAGGCCCATGCGAACGCCCTTGTGCTCTACAGCAAGGGCAACACTTCGAGCCGGCGCTTCAACACCCTTGACGACTACCTGGCACCCCTCGATATCGAGAAGCAGGAGAAGGCACGCGAGATCTTTGCGGCAATCACGAAGAAGTATCCGAAGTCGCAGATCGTGATCGCCTGGAATCAGCCGATGGTCAAGATCGGCGACGATTACGTCTTCGGTCTGACTGCACAGTCGACGTACTTCTTGCTCGCTCCCTGGGGCGCGGGAATGATCGACCAGTTCCGGCCGCGGCTCGAGGCCTACGAGGTGAACAAGAAGACGTTCAAGGTGCCATTCGACTGGAAGGTCGACAAGAAGCTGCTCTGCGACATGGTCGCAACACGCCTGGCCCAGAAGGCCGACTAGCAGACCTTCTTGCCGCTGCCTTCCATGGTGACGTCGCCGAACCAGTTGGCGAACTTCTTCGACCAGCCGTACTTCGTGGTCTGGAAGTAGAGCGCGCTTTCGATCATCGGATTCGTGACATCGGTCTTGGCAAACACAGCGCACACGGCCTTCTTGACCTGGGGAAGGGTCGCGTTCTTTCCCAGCGCCATGATCTGCGGCATGGTCTTCGCCAACTTCGGCTCGGCCTTGTCGTTCACCTTGCCATTCGGGCAGACCACCGGATAGGTGGTGCCGTCGCCGGTCTTCTGCAGGGCGCAGCTGGCGGCAGAAGCGGGAGCGGTCGTCGCGATGCCGACGAGGGCGAGCGAGGCAATTGAGATCAATGTGGTGCGGAGGATTCGTGAGTTCATCATGAGTCCACGTTCGCATCCGATTGCCGAAAAGGCAAGAAATGCCGCGCCATTCGGGTCAGGGCTTCTCCGCAACCTCTTCTTGGCGGAGCCCGAGCGCGGCGGCCACGGGAACCGCCGTGAGGCCGTAGACGAACACCGTCACGGCAATGATGATGAACGCCGCGGGCAGCAGTTTCTCCGCGCCGGGCACCTTGGTTGCCACTAAGGCTGCCCCCACGCTGGAGGCAGTTGCAGCTGCGACGATGCCGCGTGGATCCATCCAGCCAATGAACACACGTTCCTTTCCGCTCAACCCAGCGCCTGTCGTGCAGACCAGAGAAATGAACGGTCGGACGATCACGATAAGCACCAGCGACACGCCAATCGCAGGCCACACGATCGCACTGAGGAAAGGTGACGGCACAAGCGCGGCAATACTGATGAACAGCACGCCGATACCGATTGAGGCGATGGTGTTGAAGAAGGGCTTGACGGGATCTACAGAGGAATTCAGTCGCTTCGCGAGTCGCGGAGTAGCGATGCCCATAAGAAGAGCAGTCAATAGCCCGCTGTCCTGGACCAGGAAGTTCGCGAATCCAGTCGCGACGATCACGGAGCCGATGAGCACCTGCGTGCCGAGCACGTGATTGGGGTGCACGAGCTTGATTCCGAACACGGCAAGCGCAACACCGATCGCTGCCATGACGACTGCCACCACGAAACTGGCGAAAAAGGTACCGATCGCTTCCACTGTGGTACCGGCATTCGATGCATTGACGATCTGGAAGACCACGACGGCCAGGATTGCGCCGAGCGGATCGAGGGTCGTGCCCTCCCACAGAAGGATTCCGCGCACGCGAGGCTTTAGTCGCACCAGGTCGAGAATCGGTGTCACGACGGTCGGGCCGGAGACGATGAGGATCGAGCCGAGCAAGACAGCCAACGGCCATGCGAGTCCGAGAATGAAGTGCACGGCCAGCGTGCCTGCGATTAGCGTAGTAGCACCACCGATCCACAGAAGCCGCCTCACCACGGTTGCGTCAGCGCCTTGCAGGGAAATGTTGCCCAGTTCCATCCCGCCCTGAAACAAGATCAACGCCACCATGAGATCCACTGCCACCGGGAACGCGGAGCCCAGGATCTCGTTCATGCGTAGTCCCGGGGCGAGTAGTCCGAAGAGGAATCCGATCGGCAGCAACAGGATCAACGCGGGGATCCGCAATCTGGGGGCGATGATCTGGCAGGTAGTGGCCAGGCCAAAGACCAAGGCTGCGGCCAGCATCATGTCGGCGACGGAAACCTGGGTCATGGGGAGCATTGTTCCGTCAAGGTGCGGCAGCCGGGCAGCGGCTCGGGCGAACGGGCCGACCAATCAGAACCGTGGCAGGTTCTGAAGCTCACGCCTGGCTGATGCGCTGGCGCAGGAGGCGATCACCACGGTGCTCACGCCGGTCGAGGCGGTGTCCGAGCATGTCCTGTGCTTCCGCGAGTCGGCCGGCCTGAATCAGCGAGGCAAGGGCGGTGTCTTCGATGACCTCGCACTGAACCCTGCTTGCGCCGATCTCCTGCGTACGCGGAAGAACCGCGATCAGCCCTCGGGCAGATGCCTCGAAATCAGCGTTGACGTAGTCGATGAGCGAATCGGCGAACGGTGCCACGACCTCCGTCATGGCACCGGATCCTTCCCTGCGGCAATGCGCGGCTATCCGCGCTACGGCCTCGGCATCGCCCGACGCGGCAAAGGCCAGTGCAGAGTGCATTGCGGTGAAGGCAGTCGACGGCTCGTTTACTTCCTTTCCGGCGACCTGAAGAATCTGCGTAATGTCGTCGGCTCGATCCTCGATATCAATCAGATGCAACCGCCACAGGAGTGACACCGAATCGACGAGGCTTCGCGTTCCCTGCAGGATGCGCGGGTTCATGTCAGCGTCGTAGCGAGAGAGTGCAGCATTGGTGTCGCCCAGGCCGAGATCGTGCATCGCGACATGCCAGGAGAAATGCGCTCTATGAACGGCAGAGTGGCCCGCGCCATCAATCCAGTCCGAGAGCCATGCCGCACCTGCCGCGTGATCACCGCATTCGTAATACAGGTGAGTACGCGCATGCGCTGCAGTGGCCCCCAGCGGTTGATCGCGCAGGGACTTCTCAGCAAGTTCGATCGCGATGTCCCGCTCTTCGAGCTCGAGCTTCGCATACGCATACAGGCCGGTAAACCACCACGAATCGCCATGCAGCGACACGAGGTCGTCAAGGCGGTGCCAGGCGTGGCCGGGATCCTCGAATGCGCCGGAGAATGCAATGGTGGGCATCGCAAGCGTGAGACCCATTGGGTCTCCGGGGTATTCATCGACATACCTGCGGTAGGCAGATCGATCTCCATGGATTCGATCGCCTACTGCGTGCACGAAAGCACTCTCGCGAGGTGTTGCCGAACCGTCCAGGCACGCAACAGCGGCACGATACTGCTCAGCGCTGTCGATCAAGTCGTGCATCTCGAAGTCGAGGGCGGCCTTTGTCGCATGAGCGAGGGCGAACTTCGGATCCGTCTCTATCGCGCGATCGAGCAGATCAAGGGTTCCCTCTTGCATGCACATGATCGCCACAATGGCCTCGTCATAGACGCGGGCCGAGTCGGCATCAGTGGAGAGAGCCTGGCCGAAGGCATCTGTGGGGATCATGGCTCACCTATGAGATCACGAGAGTGACCGTGCTCGGTAGAGCACTCGCGAGAATGAGGAACCCGACGATTTCGTCAGGCGCGATCGTCGGGCGGATCTCCGGCCGTCACATCGCTCTTGGTCTCGT
>CALFIA010000041.1 GCA_937876275.1 uncultured Actinomycetes bacterium
CCAAAATAAATAGAAATCTCTCTCCGAAAATCTACGACCCGAAGAGCTCGAGCGCAAATGGGCACATGAGTAAGGCCCCGATGCGGATGCATCGGGGCCTTACTTCATCGTTGTTAGTCGCGACCGCGTGAGCGGGAGTACGACGGCTTGCCGCCACCGCTTCCGCCGCTGCTGCGACGCGGGCCTCCGCGGTTGAATCCGCCGCTGCGACCGCCACCTTGGCCATACGGCTTCGACGGACGCTCGCGCTCCTTCGGCGGCTCCCACGGCACACCGGTCGGGGTCTTCGCACCGGTGATCGAGATGAGTTCCGAATCACCCGGGCGTACGCGGACGATCATCGGGTCGACACCGGCCTTCTTCGTGAGTGACTCGACGAACTTCTGCTGACGCGGTGACGACAGCGTGACCACGGTGCCCTCTTCTCCGGCGCGAGCCGTGCGACCGGCGCGGTGCAGGTAGTCCTTCGGATCAGTCGGAGCATCAACATGCACGACCAGGCTGATGCCGTCGACGTGAATACCGCGAGCGGCAACGTCAGTGGCAACAAGTGCGGGGGTGACACCTTCACGGAAGGCATTGAGAGTGCGCGTGCGCACTGCCTGAGTCTTACCGCCATGAAGTGCGCCGGCAGGAATGCCCTGGGCGCACAAGTACTCGGCAAGGCGGTCGACCGCAGCCTGGGTGCGCACGAAGAAGATCGTGCGACCCTCGCGTGCACCGATCTCCGCGGAGATCTCGTCCTTGTCCTTCGGGTGAACGATGAGAACGGCGTGCTCCATCGTGTCGACAGGTGCATGCACTGCAGCGAGTGAATGGCGAGCCGGGTTGTTCAGGTAGCGCTTGACGAGATGATCGACATCACCATCGAGGGTCGCGCTGAACAGCAGTCGCTGGCTGCCTTCCTTCGTGAGATCAAGAATCTCACGCACGATGGGCATGAAGCCCATGTCGGCCATCTGATCGGCCTCATCGAGAACCGTGACGCTGACATCGGAGAGATCGCATGCACCGCGATTGACCAAGTCCATCAGGCGCCCCGGAGTAGCAACCAAGATCGGAACTCCGCGATCAAGGGCGAAGAGCTGCTTCTGATACGGCATGCCACCGGCGATCAGGCGAACCTTCAGCCCGATCGAGTCGGCGAGCGGGGCGAGAGTGTCGTTGACCTGCATCGCGAGTTCGCGAGTAGGCACGAGCACCAGGCCCAGCGGCTTGTTCGGGTAGGCCTTCTTGCCCGTGAGGCGGGTGAGCATGGCCAGGCCGAAGGCAAGAGTCTTGCCCGAGCCTGTCTGGCCTCGGCCGAGGATGTCGCGACCTGCGATCGCGTCGGGCAGGGTTGCCGACTGGATCGGGAACGGGGAGGTGATGCCACCGCGAGCGAGTGCACTGACCAGGTTCGAGGAGACACCCAGATCGGCCCAGGTCAGACCCTCGGTCGGCGCATCGTCGATGACGTTGAACTGCTCTTCAACCTCACGCGAGGCCTTGGGCATGACTGCATCAGCGGCGTGGTTGTTCTCGCGCTTCGAGGCGAACGTGCGATCACCGCTGCTCGAACGCGAGTTCTGCGGGCGATCGGTGAAACTGCTGCGGGCGCGGTCACTGCTCGGGCGGTCGTTGTACGAACGGTTGCTCGACGGGCGATCGTTGTATCGATCATTCGAGGAACGATCACTACGCGGACGATCGTTGTAACGATCATTCGTCGGACGATCTGAGCGCTCGTTCCGGGGGCGATCGTTGTAACGATCATTGGTGGTGCGCTCGGTGCGCGGGCGATCGCTGTACGGACGCTCGGTACGCGGACGATCAGAACTGAAGCGATCGGTGCGCGGGCGTTCCGTGGCACGCTCGGTTCGCGGCTTGTCGGAGGCGAACCGATCGTTACGCGGACGGTCGTTGCCCACGCGCTCCTGGCGGGGACGCTCATCACGTGAACGCGGATCACGGCTGGCCGGACGCTCACTGCGATGCGAGGAGTCCGAACGGCGCGGTGAGTCCGGGCGCTCGGAACGAGACGAGGTGCCCGTGCGATCAGTGCGCTTGGGCGACTCGGCGCGAGTGCTGCGGGTGTCGCCGAATTCGACGCGACGACGCTCGGCGCGGTTCTTCGGGGCGCCGGCGATCGGGCGCGCAGAGCCGGCCTTGTGCTTCGCGGGCTTCTTGGCAGCCTTTTTCGAAGCGCTCTTCGAACCGGGTTTTCCGGTGGCCTTGGCGGTGGTCTTGCGAGCCCGTTCCTTCTTCGGTTTCGGACGTGCAGTGGCTGGGCGTGCTGAAGGCATAACTATTCCAATCGAGACATCAGGCGCGTCTCGAAAGTGGTCCGCGTTCGACCTCAGTTGTGCCAAGACTCGCTGGCGGGCCGATTCATGATCGACCTCATGGTGTGCCACTGCGGCGCAGCGACCCCTCGATGTTACGGGAGTGAGCCGTGATACTGAAATCCACGAGGCAATACCCTTCTCTCACGGTCCCATTCGCCTCGGAATTCCCCGGGTGGCCTGGCCACGATGAGAGTCGAGAAGTGTTGAACATCGAGATTTGGTCAGACGTGGTCTGCCCGTGGTGCTTTATCGGCAAGCGTCGCCTGGAGCGCGCGCTCGCCGCGACGGGCGTGACTGATGCCATCATCACTCATCGTGCTTTCCAACTGGATCCCTCCGCGACAACAGAGGGCAAGCGCACCGTCGACGTGCTCGCTGCCAAGTACCGGCTCGACGATGCCGGCGTGCAGCAGATGATGTCCCAGGTCACCGAGGTGGCAGCGAGTGAAGGACTCAACTACCGCCTACTCGACGGCATCAGCGGAAACACCGTTCTCGCGCATCGCCTGCTGCTCTGGGCCCAAGAGCAAGGACGCGCACAGGAACTCCTCGAACTGCTGTACTCCGCGTACTTCGAGGGCGCGAAACCGATCTTCACCCTCGATGAACTCCTTCCCTACGTCACCGACGCGGGTCTTGATGCCAACGCAGCTCGCATTGCCATGGAATCCGGCGCCTACGGCGCTGAGGTCGAATCCGACGCCGAGCTCGCTCGCGCTTTCGGGGCGAACGGAGTTCCATTCTTCGTGTTCGATCGAAAGTACGGAATCTCAGGCGCGCAGCCATTCGAGGTCTTCGTGCAGACCATCGAGAAGTCGCTCGAAGCCACCGAGTGAGAAACTGAGCGCATGGACGCCTCGACCAAGCGCGCCTTGCGCTTTTCCCTCTTCCTACAGGGATTCACTGCTCTTCTCTTCGCGACCGCCACGGTGGTTCGGGCGAATGCGGAGGGCATTGACGTGCTTACCGGCATCTTCGCCTTGGGCTTCCTGCTCGCGTGTGGCGCTCTTGTCTTCACGGCGCGTTACCTACGCTCGCACTGACTCCTCGCCGCTGCTAGCCTGACGCTGTCAGGGGAGCTCGCGAGTTCGGCGGGCTGAGAGGGTGGCCGCTGCCACCGACCCACGGAACCTGAACTGGGTAATGCCAGCGTGAGGGATGATGCACATGTCATTTGTTAAGCCTGTTCTCCTCGCCGCGTGCGTCGGAAGTGTCTTCCTGGCCACCGCCTGCGCCGCGGGCACCAACGCGAGCCCTGTCCCGACTCTCACTGGTCCGACGACAGTTCGCCTCATCACGCATGACTCCTTCGCTGTATCAGACGCATTGATCGCTGATCTCAAGGCGAAGACGGGCATCACCTTGGAAATCGCGACGGGGGGCGATGCGGGCCAGGTGGTGGCAAGTGCGATTCTCTCGGCCGGAGCGCCCACCGGCGATGTGCTCTTCGGGGTGGATAACAACCTGGTCGCCAAGGCGATCGATGCAGGCGTGTTCGAGGCATTCATCTCGCCTAATCTCGGCAACGTGATTCCGCCACTGCGCGATGACACGTCGGAGGGCAAGGTCACGCCCATTGACTACGGCGATGTCTGCATCAACATGGACACCGCATGGTTCGCGAAGAACAACCTCGCACTGCCGAGAAGACTGGAAGACCTCACAAAGCCCGAGTACAAAGATCTCCTCGTCGTGGAGGACCCCGGAACTAGCTCGCCAGGGTTAGCTTTCATGCTCGCCACCATCGCTCGGTACAACGACGGGTGGCAGGACTACTGGACGAAACTGCGCTCCAATGGCGTCAAGGTGGCCGGCTCGTGGACCGATGCCTATGAGGGCGCTTACACCGCCGGAGGTGGAAACGGTGATCGACCGCTCGTAGTGTCTTATGCCACCAGCCCGCCTGCGGAGATTGTGTATGCCGCAGACCCGAAGCCCACGAAGCCGTACAGCACAGTGCTCACCGATGGTTGCTACCGCCAGGTCGAGTATGCGGGAGTTCTCGCCGGCACGAAGAACACCGCTGCTGCACAAACCGTGATCAACTGGCTGCTCTCACCCGCCGTGCAGGCTGACGTGCCGTTGTCGATGTTCGTCTTCCCCGCACTTGCCGGAGTCATTCCACCCAAGGTCTTCGCCGACTTTGCCGCACCCGTCAAGGACCCGTTGCAGATTCCTGCTCGAGACGTGGCCGAGAAGCAGTCCCAATGGCTTGATGAGTGGGGTCAGGTGATGGGGCGCTGAACACGCCCCGCTGGCTGCGCGGGATCTGGGTGATTCCGCTCGCCTTCCTGCTCCTCTTCCTCGCACTTCCTCTCGTCGTGCTGATCGTTCGCACGTGGTCGGGCGATGGCATGCGCATCCTCGGTAATGCCACGACCTGGCAGATCACCGCGCTTGCTGGCGTGCAGGCACTGCTGAGCACCGCGCTCTCCTTAGCGATCGGCCTGCCCATCG
>CALFIA010000042.1 GCA_937876275.1 uncultured Actinomycetes bacterium
TTCGACCATGTGCACCGGGATACGGATGGTGCGGGCCTGGTCGGCCATGGCGCGGGTGATCGCCTGGCGGATCCACCAGGTCGCGTAGGTCGAGAACTTGTAGCCCTTGGTGTAGTCGAACTTCTCGACGGCACGGATCAGGCCGAGGTTGCCCTCCTGGATGAGGTCGAGGAAGAGCATGCCGCGACCGGTGTAGCGCTTGGCCAGCGAGACGACCAGACGCAGGTTTGCCTCGAGCAGGTGGTTCTTGGCGCGGCGGCCATCGAGTGCGATGTACTCGTAGTCGCGCAGAAGCTTCTTCTCGATCTTCTTGCCCGAGTTGAGCAGTTCCTCGGCGAACAGGCCGGCCTCGATGCGCTTGGCGAGCGAGACTTCCTGCTCGGCGTTCAGCAGCGGAACCTTGCCGATCTGCTTCAGGTAATCCTTAACAGGGTCTGCAGTTGCGCCGGCGACGGTGACGGTCTGCACGGGCTCATCGGTGTCGTCAACATCGGAGATGACGAAGCCCTCTTCCTCGGCTTCCGCCTCGGCGGGCGCGGCGACCTCTTCGGTCACCTCTTCGGCCACGAGCGCCAGATCCTCAGCCAGATCGGCCTCGAGCTCGACTTCGAGCTCGGCGACGACCTCTAGCTCTGCCTCGTCAACATCGTCAGCATCGACAACGACCACGCCATCTTCGGTCTCCAGTACCTCAACGAGGACGTCATCCTTGGCTGCGCTCTTCTTGCCCTTGACGGCAGGAGCAGGTGCGGCGGCCTTCTTCACCGGCGCAGCCTTCTTGGCGGGAGCTGCCGCGACCTTCTTCGCAGGAACAGCCTTCTTGGCAGGCGCAGCCTTCTTCGCAGGAACAGCCTTCTTCACCGGAGCGGCCTTCTTGGCAGGCGCAGCCTTCTTGACCGGAGCAGCTTTCTTGACGGGAGCAGCCTTCTTCGCAGCGGTCTTCTTGGCAGGTGACTTAGTCGGCACGTTCGCCAGCCCTTTCGCTTAACGGCCACGAAGGAAGCCCGTGTCAAGACTGATGTCTTGGACGGGCCGTGGAATGTTGCCATTGTGCCATGGCCCGATCAGGGAACCAACACGGCCCGACCCTCTCCCACGAGGACCTCCATCGAAGCTGCCTGCTCGATCCCGCCGGCAACCGGAAACGGGCCTAGCCCGTCAACCTCGAAGGTGCCTGACCAGTGGGCGAGAACCCGAGCCACCCGAGGTCCCGACTGCCGATAGGCATGTCGAAGCACCCCTGCGGGATAGGGCGCGCCTGGTTCACACGCCTCCTGCTTCGACCCGTCACCGAAATCCCAGGACCAGCGGACCGAGGGCCTCAGCACGACCGATTGGCCGAGAATCACATGCGCGCTGGGAGCCAGACCGCGTGGCTGACCGGTGATGAAGTTGACCGGGATCCGAGTCACGACTCCCGAGGCTGGTTCGTATCGCGGTTGCAGGGCCGGAATAAGACGCTCGAATTCCCGGTGGAGAGCGGCGGAGACATTGTTCACGGTCACCGGGCCTGAGGGCGGAATACAGACGAGTCCGCGGTCGGACCACGTGGCTCCCCCGTCACTCGACAGCAGGATGCGCACTAGTGAGGCGAGCTGCGCACACCCCCTCGTGACGGCCAGGCATGGACCGCCATCTGCGGCACACGGATCACTGAGACGCCAGCGGCAGTTGGCGCATTCAGCCGCCTGGTGCCGTGTGCCGGAGTCGACTCCGCCGGGCAGGATCACCCCGCTCGAGCCCGAGTAGCGGTCGCCGCCAGCACCCACATCGACAGCATTCGCCGAAGGTGCCAGACCGGCGATGAGCACAGCCATGATCGTGATGAGGGAAAGTCGCGAGAGCGTGCGCATTCCTCGACAGTAAGCAGGCCGCCTGATGAGTGGAAGTGCTGAATTCGAGACTGTGGATGACTACGGAATGCGCGCGAGCGAATGGGCGACGAATGCCGCGACCTGATCGTCTTCGACCAGGAAGCCATCGTGGCCGAAGAGCGAGTTCACGACATGCAGACCGTCAGCGCCCGGCACGAAAGCAACAAGCTCTTCTTGCAACCGCGGCGGGAACAGTCGATCTGAGTCAATAGCCACCACAGTCAACGGCGCGGTGATGGTCCCCAGCGCTTGTTGCACTCCCCCGCGGCCCCGACCGAGGTCGAACAGGCTCATGGCATCCGTCAGCGCGATGTAGGTGTTCGCGTCGAAGCGGCGTGCGAGTTTGTCGGCGTGATGGTCGAGATAGGAAGTCACCTCGAAGCGGCCGCCCGCGTAGGGATCTTCCCCCGGTTGCGGGTTACGACCGAATCGCTCCGCGAGCTCCAACTCACTGCGATACGTCAGGTGAGCGATGCGACGGGCAATTCCCATGCCGACATGCGGGCCTTCACCATCAACTGCGTCGTAGTAGTCGCCGCCGTTGAATCGCGGATCACTGCGAATGGCCGACAGCTGCACTTCATGAGTGCCGATCTCGTCAGCAGTGACTGCCGCAGTAGTACCCAGCACGAGTCCGCTGCGCACGCGTTCGGGGTAGCGCACCATCCACTCGAGAACTCGCATGCCGCCAAGGGACGGGCCGAGCATGATCGCCCAGGTATCAATGCCGAGCGCATCGGTGAGTCTGTGCTCGATGCGCACCATGTCGGGGACAGACACGACGGGGAATCTGCTTCCCCACGGCTGTCCATCAGGAGCAAGGCTCGACGGCCCGGTCGTGCCCTGGCAGCCACCGAGAACATTCGCGCACACCACGAACCAGATATCGGTGTCAATAGCGCGCCCCGGGCCAACCAGGCCGTCCCACCAGCCGGCGGTCTTGTGACCTGGGCCGGCCGCGCCGCTGACATGAGAGTCGCCGGTGAGCGCATGGGCGACGTACACCGCGTTACTGCGATCGGCGTTCAGCGTGCCCCAGGTCTCGTAGGCAATACGAACGGACGGGAACTCGAAACCCGAATCAGTAATAAATGGACCGGTATTG
>CALFIA010000043.1 GCA_937876275.1 uncultured Actinomycetes bacterium
ATACGAGATAAACATCGGTGACTGGAGTTCAGACGTGTGCTCTTCCGATCTCGCACTTGGCAGCGTTTACATGCCGCTCATTTTCATTGCAACCCTAATCATCGCGTTACCCACGCCCGAACTTTCTCTTCGGCCACTGGCTGCCTTCGCTTACGCCCTGCTTCTGCTCATCTCTGCACTCACGATTCCGCTCGCGGTGATTCTTCTTGGTTTGATACTGGTTCAGGCGCTTCGTCGAGCTGTAACTGTGCGAGCCTCTTTCTTGTGGGCAGCAGCCATCGTTCTGGGTCTCATTGCCCAGGTAGTCACCGCTGCCACGGCGGAAGCTCCTCGAGTCATTGAGGTCAGTCTTGTCAGTCTCGGAGCGTGGGCAGATGGAACGGTTGCCGCGATATTGACTTACATTCCCGGACTCACTGTCACCACCTTTGCGCCTTTCGAACGAGCATCTATTTCGCCGGCGGCACTGCTGAGCTATCTCGTCATTGCAGGAATATTTGCTCTCGGAATAGTTCTGATTATTAAAGGCGGCGCCCGTAGGGTTGCGATCGGACTCCTGCTCGTCTCGGGACTTTGCTACAGCGCTTTTCCGAGCCTCATCGGATGGGCCAATAACCGCTACTTCGTGATCCCGATCCTGCTCTGGGGTGCGGCCACGCTCCTCGCTCTCGACCCTTGGATACGGACACGACGTGCCTGGGTGCTCGTCATTCTCGGAGCGGTGATTGGAATTCTGTGGTGGCCACTCATGGCGGCCAGTGATTTCAGGTCAATGCCCGCTCCGAGGTGGACCGACGAAGTCACCAGAGTGGCGAATGCTTGCATCGCAGATCCAGGCAAAATGGAGCGACCCATCTTTTCGCCATTCTGGCCACCCAATTGGGGGGATGGGCTTGTTGAACCAACTCACCCCAACATTTCATGCTTGATCGGAAGGAAATGGCGCTAAACACCATGCGAGCACGGCTGGGTTCAGCCGTTTCGCGCTTTGTCCCAAACGTAGACGCTCGAGCATTCAGGCGTGCGCGCAAGGCTGAACGCCTTCGACTCACAGTCGCTGGTGAGTATGAAAAAAGGCTCGCCGGGTTCTCATCCCTAGTCGAGGGTCACTCCGTTCATGAGACACACATCGTTGTAGTGCCGATGGAAGGTCCGAGTTATGAAAATTGGATGCCAGCCGGCGGCAACTTCTTCTACGAAATAGCCCAGTCAGCGCGTGAGTATGCAGGCGCTGACAAAGTGACTATTTTTGAAGTGCTCGAAAACGAGTCGGTGGCAGATTGGCACGAACATCTGATCCGTTTTTTGATAAACGAGAAGGCGACCCATCTCGTGGCTCAAATCGAGACCGATCCGAATCCACCTAATCAGGCAACCTGGGATGTCCTGTGGGCGCAACTTTCGACCCGGTGGGGAGGAGTGTTCCTCGGGGTTCTCTTCGACTCAGCTTTCAGAATGATCACTCTGAGCGCGAGGGAGATCGCGCAATTTTCTGATCGTTTTGTCATTGTTGACATCTGCATGCCGATGGATAATTCAATGAAGCGTGGTCGACCTGAGGTCGGGCCGGTCAACATGCCGATTTCCAATGAGTCACTGGCGGCGCTGGATGCCGCGATCGGAGAAGTCGACCAGATTCACGATGTGTCCTTCATCGGTGCCCTGTACCCGTACCGCGTGGAGATGATCGAAGCCCTTCGAGCACATGGTGTTGACGTTGCCGTGAACCCACATCGCGCTGATGTCACTCGTGACTTCCACGAGAGCCGTACGAATCAGCCGACCTACGTCGACTACATGCGTGGTTTGGCTCAGAGCAAGATGACAATCAACTTCTCGGTGTCGAGCTCGCTGAACGGCCAGCAGCTCAAGACACGCATTCTCGAAGGCTCGTCGATGGGCTGCCTCGTACTCACCGACGATGTTGATCGCTCAGATCGTTTCTGGGTGCCTGGTGATGAAGTCGGATACTTCACAGATCCGTCGGAGGTGCCGGCTCTTGTTGAGTCATACCTCGCGGATCCGGAGCGCCTTGCTCGTGCTCAGGCGGCAGGGAAGGCGCGAGCTCGATCGATCAACGTCACGAGCTTCTGGGGTGGCATTGATGCCGGGCTTGCTGCTCGAGGCTTGCCGCAGCTTCGTGGCTGATCGTTAATTAAGTTTGTAGAGAATCCAGGTGCCGTTATGGCCGGTGGCGACAGGGTTTCCCAGGAGCGCGTTATAGAACTTCGTCATTCGCTCCTGCTGCTCCGTCAGGATTCCCGCAGTGTCGATGTGGATGCCGCAGAAGCCCTTCGCCTTGAGCTCGGCGAAGTTCTGATCCATCGGGAACTCGGGAAGTGATTCCAGCCATGCGCTGGCTGCAGTGTTCTTGACCGCGCCGTAGCTCCACTTCTTGTTCGGGTTGCTCAGCGGCTGCAGGAAGTGGTCGTAGTCGCCCAGGCCGTCGCCCTGGATATTGAGCGGGCCGTTCTCGGGGTACTTCATGTAGGGGAGTTGGAGGATGCCGCAGTTCTCGGGGATAGCAGCGTTGACTTGATCGGCGTAGGCCTGGGCGTCGGCCGCCTTGGCGTTGATGGAGTCAACGGTCTCGCGATAGATCGAGCGGAATGGTCGAACTGAATCCGTGACTGTCAGCAGCAGGATGATGACGACAACAGGCCAGATGAAGAGCTGCTTCTTGGTTATGCGAGCGCGGGCGAGAACGGTTGCTGCTCCGAGAACGAAGAGCAGTAAGAGGATCGGGAGCAACCTGTTCCAGCCGCGAATCTGGGGTGTCAGGAATTCGGCGAAGAGGAAGTTGAGCCCCCACGGCACGAAGAAGAGCAGCACCACGATCGTGAGATA
>CALFIA010000044.1 GCA_937876275.1 uncultured Actinomycetes bacterium
ATCAGCGCTGCGGCCTACTGGACAGTCGGTGGCGATGACCCCGCGCAGTGGCCCCTCATTCGAGCTTACGCCGAGTCTCTCGGCAGCCTGGCCACGTCTGTCGCCGTCACAGCGCCGCCGAATGCCATCGCCGGAGCTCCGATTCCCATCAACGCTTCGGTCACGTCCAATGGCGCACCGCTGGCTGGCGTTGCTGCCACGCTGAGATTCAAGGCAGCCGGCACCGCTGACTTCGTCGATGTCTCGTCTGCGCCAACCGGAGCTGACGGTGCAGTGGCCTTCGCACCGATCGCGGCTACTCCAGGCGACTGGGCCGTGTTCGTGGCGGGCGCAGACGGCCGTGCTGAGCAACTGAGCAGTCCGGTAACCATCACGATTACTTCGGCTGTGGCAGTCACGTCGGCGCCGAAGGCGAAGGTCAAGCGCCTGTCGACTGTGCCTATTGCAGTCAATGCTCTTCCCGCACTGGAGGGCCAGCAGATCGTGATTCAGCTGAGCAAGGCGGGCAACTGGATCAACTCAGGCCGAGCGAAGGCTGACGCTTCTGGTGCGGCGACCGTTGAACTCAAGGTCCGCAAGAAGGGGTCCTACACCTATCGCGCGGTGGCCCTGGCGCAGGCCGGCTTCCTGACCGGTGCAAGCGCGCCGTTCCGCATTCGGGTTAAGTAGGCCTGTGAGCTCGCAGCTGGACGTCGCAAGTCCCGAGACGGTGACCGCCGTCGACCGCCCTTGGATCACCCTGGTCTGGAATGACCCGATCAATCTCATGTCGTATGTGACGTTCGTCTTCATGGAGTACTTCAAGTACGACAGGGCCAAGGCTGAGCTGCTCATGCTCGATGTTCACGAGAAGGGTCGCGCGGTCGTCTCGAATGGCACACGCGAGGAGATGGAACGCGATGTGGCGGCCATGCACGGCTACGGCCTCTGGGCGACCTTGATGAAGGACGACTGAGATGGGCGGGTTCAGTAAGACCATTACCGGTCGAGTGGTGCTGCGTGTCGACGAAGTCGAGAAGGGGCTCCTGGTCTCCCTCGCGGATCAAGTCTGCGAGTTCGTCAGTCCGGAGCCTCGCGAGAGCGCTGATCCACTGGCCGCGATCGTCGGTATCGACATGGAGGCCGAGTTCCCGGACGACCCCGCCATGGCTCGACTGTTCCCGGACGCCTACCCCGATGACCCGGAGGCCGCGCTCGACTTCCGGCGCTTCACCCAGCGCTCCCTGCAGGAGAACAAGCTCGCGCATGCGCGCACTGTGCTGCAGACACTGTCGAAGTCAGGGGAGAAGATCACCTTGGGCGCCGGCGATGTGCCGTCCTGGCTGGGCTTCCTCAACGATGCCCGCCTGGCAATCGGCACGCGCATCGAGATCACCGAGGAGAACCACGAAGAACTCGCTGACCTGCCCGAGGATGATCCGCGCCACGGCATGTTCCACGTGTACGACTGGCTGACCTACCTGCAGGAATCGCTGGTGCAATTACTGCTTCCGCAAAAGTAAAACGTGGTGGTGGCCGGAAGGCCACCACCACGTTTTGTTCGTTCTGGATTGATCAGACCGAGGAAGGTGCAGCCTTGATCTCCTGGTCGGCAAATGCTTGATCATCATTGAAGCTCTTCTCACGGGCAATCTTGAAGATCAGCAGAGCGAAGAGGCACTTGGCAAGAACGTCGGCGATCGAGTAGCCCACCTGGCGGTAGACGAATGCGTCAGCGCCGTTCAAGCCGAACATCGGGAACATGTACGAGATCGGGTACACGCCCCACGTGGCCAGCAGAAGCCAACGCAGGCCATTGAGATCCTTGCCCACCTGAACCGGCTGAGACTTGGAAGCGCGGGAAAGCTCCACGAACAGCACGTAAAGGATGTACAGGAACGGGATGGAGGAAATTGCTCCCCAGATGCCCTTGGTCATGTTGTCAGCCGAGAGCTCGCCCGGGTAGCCAAGAATGATCATCAGGGCGGATGCCGGGATGAGCTTCAGCAGCAGTGACTTGCGAGTTGCCTGCGGCAGCGCGAGAACTGCGACGGTTTCGAAGAGCAGAAGCGGAACAGTGAGCAGCCAGTCAACGTAGCGGTAGCCCTCGTTGAAGCCGGGGCCGCTCACCAATTCAAAGGTGGTTGCCGCGCCTGCAGTAACGGCGGATCCGGCGCCGTTGGCTACATAGGCCTCCGTGAAGGAGTTGAAGATGCGGAAGTAGTGGTAACCGGCGATCACGCACACGATGGCCGAGACGACCAGAGCGAGGCGATAGCGGGGTAGAACGCGTCCCTGCACTGCGAGCAGGAAGACGACCGTGCCGATCATTGAGGCGAGTGCGAATGACAGCACATTGAATACTGTCTGGTATTGCGAGTTAGTTAGTTCCAGAACCGAGTCCACGTAATCCTCCTCAGGTGAGGCGGACCACCCGCCTCATCGTGGCGTCGGGCGACCGAAGTCGCGAGGCGTCGAGATAGTGTCCACCTAAAGAGGTGCACCCGCACGCTGAACTTCCCAAGTGTCGCGGTTGTCCGTATTGCCCAGTGGTGGTTCACGGGAGGTGTGCGGGGCAAGGAATACGAATCCCCTAACATCGGGCCATGCTCACCATCTCGCAGGCACTTGTCGACGCGATCGTTGCGCATGCCCGCGCGGACCATCCTGATGAGGCCTGTGGAGTCATTGCCGGACCGGCGGGAACCGACACCCCGACCCGCTTCATTCCGATGGTCAATGCCGCACGTTCGCCTACGTTCTATGAGTTCGACTCCGTTGACCTATTGAACCTGTATCGAGAAATGGACGACAACGACGAGATTCCCGTCGTCATCTACCACTCGCATACCCACACCGAGGCCTATCCCTCCCGCACCGACATCTCGCTGGCGGGGGAGCCGGAAGCCCATTACGTACTGGTGTCGACACGTGAGACAGGCACTGAGGACGGTCCATACGAGTTTCGCTCGTACCGCATCGTCGATGGTGAGGTCACTGAGGAGCCGGTGACTGTTATCTGAGCCCTGTGACCGAGGTCTCCTGCGAAATCTTTGCAGGTGATGCCCTCGCGGTGGCGGTTCACCCTCGTGGTCCGTAACCTGTCGTAGGCCCGCTGCAAAGGCGGCGATGAGACATTCGGAGAGACCATGGCAGTCGAGGTTCGGATCCCCACGATCCTGCGCTCGTTCACCGGTGGCGAGAAGGCAGTCACGGCCGAGGGCACCTCACTTCAATCTGTGATCACCAACCTTGATGCCTCGTACCCCGGTATCGGCGATCGCCTTCTCGATGACAGCGGCCTGCGTCGCTTCGTCAACATCTACCTCAATGACGAGGACGTCCGCTTCCTCGACGGGCTCTCGACCCCCGTTGCCGACAACGACTCGATCACGATCCTGCCGGCCGTCGCCGGCGGCTGAGGTGCGCTTCGACTCACTGCTCGACTCGGTCGGGCATACCCCTCTTGTCGGCCTTCCACGGCTCTCACCGTCGGCAGACGTGCGCCTGTGGGCCAAGCTGGAGGACCGAAACCCCACCGGATCCATCAAGGATCGCGCTGCGCTCGCCATGATCGCCCAAGCTGAAGTCGAGGGTCGCATCAAGCCGGGGGACACCCTGTTGGAGCCCACCTCGGGAAACACCGGCATCTCGCTCGCGATGGTGGCGAAGCAGCGTGGCTACCGGCTCATCTGCGTCATGCCGGAGAACACCTCATCCGAGCGCGCTCAATTGCTGAAGATGTGGGGCGCGGAGGTTATCTACTCACCTGCTGCCGGCGGCTCGAACGAGGCTGTGCGCGTGGCCAAGGGTCTTGCGGCCGAGCACCCCGACTGGGTGATGCTCTACCAGTACGGCAACCCGGCCAACGCCCAGGCGCATTACGACGGCACCGGCCCCGAGCTGCTTGCCGACCTGCCGTCCATCACTCACTTCGTTGCGGGTCTTGGCACGACAGGAACGTTGATGGGAGTAGGCCGTTATTTCCGCGAGCACAAGCCCGAAGTCGAGATCATTGCCGCCGAGCCTCGCTATGGCGAGCTCGTCTACGGCCTGCGCAATATCGACGAAGGTTTCATCCCTGAGCTCTACGACGCAGATCTGCTGACGTCGAGGTTCTCAGTCGGGCCGCGTGATGCAGTGAAGCGAATGCGCGAACTTCTCGAAGTCGAGGGAATCTTCGCGGGAGTATCAACTGGCGCGATTCTTCATGCGGCAATCGGCACGGCGAACAAGTGCGTCAAGGCCGGGGTTTCGGCTGACATCGCCTTCATCGTCTGCGATGGCGGCTGGAAATACCTGTCTACGGGCGCGTATGAGGGCACCCTCGATGATGCTGAGGATGCCCTCGACGGCCAGCTGTGGGCTTAACGCCCGGCTGAATCAGACGTTCTGGGTGAACCAGGCCTTCGCTGATGCGGTATTGATCATCAGCAGAATGATCAGGTTGATGATGATGCTGATGAAGCCACCACGGCCGAGTGCGAACAGGCCGAAGATGATGTTCAGGACTGCGAGCAGCGAGATCAGCATGTGTGCGGTGGCGCTACCAAGGAACGTGAGCTTCGAGAGCCAGAAGTAGATCAGGCCGAGGAAGATCATCAGCAGGCCGTTGAACCACAGGTAGAAGGTGCTCACGGTCTGGGTGTTGCCGAACGCATCGGTCCAGGTCGGGTTCGCGCCGAAAGCGGCGAAGAACAGCCAGACGCCCATGAAGACGTTGAAGACTGCGGCCAGGATGATCAGGAAGCCGACGACAGTGACTCCGCCGGGGCGCTTCATCGTGGGCATATTCATTTCTACGGACATGTCTCTCCTCCGGGGAAGTACGTTTCGCTCTTCGGCCGGTTGGCCGACGCTGTGAAGACTAGGGAACCGTGAGGGGAAAGCGGGGGACGCGCGCCGTAGGCTGGGCTCGTTATGGCCG
>CALFIA010000045.1 GCA_937876275.1 uncultured Actinomycetes bacterium
GCGCCATCGGTGATCGTCGCACGCGCGTGCTCGACGATGAAGCGGAGTTCCGTGCCGCGATCGACTCCGCTGCACGTGAATGCGATCTGATTCTCACCAGTGGCGGCGTCAGTATGGGTGCCTACGACACCGTCAAGGCCGTGCTCAGCACTCTCGGTTCCGTCGACTTCATCAAGACCGCGATGCAGCCGGGCATGCCGCAGGGATGCGGCAGCGTCACTGTCGACTCGCGCACCGTGCCGATCATCACCTTGCCCGGTAACCCCGTCAGTTCATACGTCTCCTTCGAGAACTTCGTGCGCCCCGCGATTCGCACGATGCTCGGCGCTGACACCATCCAGCGCCCTGATCGCATGGCCGTCATGACCGAGGGCATGCAGTCGCCGGGCAGTAAGCGGCAGTACGCCCGTGGCCGACTCGATCGCATGCAGGGCACCGTGACGCCCGTCGGTGGTCAGGGTTCGCATGTCGTTGGTGGCTTGGCTCAGGCCAACTGCCTGATCGTCATCAATGAGGGCGTGAGCTCAGTTGCCGCAGGCGATAGCGTTCGCGTCATCGAGTGCGGGGAGTAGGCATGAGCGAGGCACGGTTCACCCATCTCAACGATGACGGTGATGCGCGCATGGTCGATGTCAGCGGTAAGGACATCACGGTGCGAAGTGCGACTGCGCGCGGGCGCGTCACTGTCTCGACCGAGGTTGTCGGCATGCTCCGCGGCGCCGGCGTTCCCAAGGGCGATGCTCTCGCTGTCGCCCGCATCGCAGGCATTCAGGCCGCCAAGCGCACGCCTGATCTCATCCCGCTGTGCCATCCGCTTGCGATCCATGGCGTTGACGTCGGCCTGGAGCTCGGCGACGACTACCTGGAGATCACCGCAACGGTGCGCACCGCTGATCGCACCGGCGTTGAGATGGAAGCGCTCACCAGCGTTGCCGTCGCGGCTCTCGCATTCATTGACATGGTCAAGGGCGTTGATCGCATGGCTGCCATCGGCGGTATCGAACTGCTCGAGAAGCGCGGCGGGCGTTCTGGCACCTGGGTGCGCCCGTCATGATCAAGGTGACTCCGCGCGCTCTCGTCATCACTGTCTCGACGCGCACCGCCAAGGGCGAGTGGGAAGACAGGTCAGGCCCCGTTCTCGTCGAGGGCCTGACTGCCCTCGGCATTGCAGTCGATGGCCCCGTTGTCGCATCCGACGGCGAGCCTGTCGAGGCTGCGCTGCGCGATGGCATCAAGGGCGGCTACGAGCTGATCATCACGACCGGTGGCACTGGTCTCACCCCGAGTGATCGGACGCCGGAGATGACGCGTCGCGTCATCGACCGCGAGGCCCCCGGTATTGCCGAGGCCATTCGCGCCTACGGCCTGGCCAATGGCGTTGCCACTGCAGCGCTTTCCCGCGCCATCGCGGGCCTGGCCGGCGAGACCCTGATCGTCAACGCCCCCGGGTCACCGGGCGGTGCCCGCGACGCGGTGGCCGTGATGGCCCCATGGCTCGTGCATGCACTCGAGCAGGTTCATGGGAGCGATCACTCGCGAACCGAATGAGTTCGTAGCGATCACGCGCGCACGCGGTAATCGCCGTACGAGACGAAACGGTTCAGTCGTTCGAGGTATCGCCGCGCAGATACGTGCGGCGCAGTAGCACGAGAATCACGAGGCAAACCAACAGCAGAATCGTGCTGAGCCCAATCGCGAGCGATCGATCGACTTCAAGTTCGGAATAGATGGCAAGCGGCATCGTCTGCGTGACGCCCGGGAAGTTTCCGGCGAACCCGATCGTCGCACCGAACTCACCAACAGCACGCGCCCAACACAGCACTACGCCGGAGAGTAGCGCTGGTGCAATGAGCGGAAGCGTGACCAGTCGAAAGGTCTGCCACGACGATGCGCCGAGGGTCGCTGCGACCTCTTCGTATTCCTTGCTGATTCCGCGGAAGCCGGCCTCGACGGTAATGATCAAGAAGGGCATCGCGACAAACGTCTCGGCGAGTACGACACCTGCCGTGGTGAACGGGAACTGGATGCCGAAGTGGTCGTAGAGGAATGCGCCGGCGAAACCGCGTCGGCCGAATGCGGTCAAGAGCCCCACGCCGGCCACGACGGGCGGAAGAAGCAGTGGCACCACGACGAGTGCGCGAATGATGCGCGTGCCCGGCAAGGCGTTGCGTGCGAGCAGCCACGCCAGCGGCGTGCCGAGCACGATGCAGATGGCCGTTGCGCACAGCGACGATAGGGCCGAGATACGAAGGGCATCGCGAGTGACAGGGTCGCTCAGCAACGTTCCGAAGGATCCCCACGGTGCCTGGGTGATCAGGCCGACAACGGGAAGAACGAGAAAGGCAATGGCGAGAAGCCCGGGGATCAGCAGGATCCACGGGGCTCGTCGCCGACTCACCACGGCTTCGCGAAGCCGTACGCGCGCAGGATGCCCTGGGCTGAGAGGCTGTAACGCAGGTAGTCGACAAAGCGCTGAGCCACGACCGGGTTGGTGGTCTTACCGACGGTTGCGACCGGATATGTCGTGGTGACATTCAGGTTCGTTGGAATCTGCACGCTCGAGACCTTGTTACCGACGGCCTTCACGTCGGTCACGTAGACGATGCCCGCATCGAGATCACCGGAGAGCACCTTGCCCAGCAAGCTGCGCACATCGAGTTCCTGGGTCACGGGCTTGATCGTGACCTTGTTCAATGCGAGCAAGTCGCGCGCTGCGGCTCCGCACGGCACTGTGGTTGCGCATACGCCCACGAGAGTTCCGGGTCGTGCGAGATCAGCGAGTGAGGTGATGTGAGCCGGATTATCAGCCGGCATAGCGATGGCCATCGTGTTCTTCGCGAACAGCAGCGGCTTGCCGACCAGTCCCGCATTCACTGCCGTCCACATTGTCGGCTCTGATGCCGTGGCCAGAACATCAACGGGTGCGCCGGCCTTGATCTGGTTGACGAGAGTTGAGCTGCCACCGAAATTGAATTTCACGGTCGTGCCCGGGTAGCGTTTCTGGAAAGCCTGCGCGATGACGGGGAACACATCGGTCAGTGACGATGCAGCCGACACGGTGATCGTGCCGCTGACTTTCGGATCCGACGAAGGCGAATACGTCGACGAGGCTGCCTGCGCGGGCGAGATCACGAACACGCTTGTGACAACCGCGATGACTGCGCAACCCACGATGCGCAAGGAACGTGATGTGCGCATCAGTGACTCTCTCGTTCGATGACGACATTGGTCG
>CALFIA010000046.1 GCA_937876275.1 uncultured Actinomycetes bacterium
CACTCTTTCCCTACACGACGCTCTTCCGATCTCGATCCGACGGCTCCTGTCCCTGCTACCGAAGCGAAAGGTCGGCCAGGTGGCCGGCATTTGTCATTTCTGAGTCTTGCCTAGTAGTAACGCCATGCATTACTATTGACGGGTGATCGTCTCGTTCGCGGACCGCGACACTGAGCGCCTGGCCTCCGGCCAGCGCATTCGTAGGTTCACGTCCTTCGAGTCGATCGCACGAAGGAAATTGAGGCAGTTGGATATTGCTGGCCGACTCGATGACCTCAAGGTTCCGCCGGGCAATCGTCTGGAGGCGCTAAAGGGGAATCGCAAGGGCCAGATGAGTATCCGCATCAATGATCAGTGGCGTGTCTGCTTTCGATGGACTCAGGCGGGGCCTGCCGACGTCGAGATCGTGGACTATCACTAGAAGGAGGACGGGCAATGGCGAAGAGTTCTGTGCTGCTTGACCCGGTTACGCCGGGGGAGTTGCTCTGGGAAGAGTTCATGGTCCCGATGGGCTTGTCTCGTTACCGGCTGGCCAAGGAGATTGGCGTGCCCGCTCCGCGCATTGGTGACATCGTGAGCGGAAAGCGTGCGGTCACCGCTGACACGGACCTTCGCCTCTGCCGATTCTTCGGACTCTCCGACGGCTACTGGCTGCGGGCACAGGCTGCTTACGACATCGAGGTTGCCCAACGCGAGCTGGCTCCTGAACTGAAGAAGATTAAGCCCTGGTCTCACACCGCGGCGTGAGGTCACCATGGTTCGGGAGGAACTGACGTAGCCAGTGACGGCACCCAGGGTCTGTGGACAGCATGTTTCTGATGGAAGCCGCGCATGGCAACATGCCCGCTCGAGGAGCCGAGAGTGGACGCGCAGCTCTTGTCAGGGAGTCGGCGCTCGATTGAAATGAGTAGCACATGTGCTACTTTCAGGGGGTGAGCATCATCGGAGTCCGCGAATTGCGTCAGAATGCCAGCGAGATCCTGCGTGAGGTCGAGGCAGGCGAACCTGCCACGGTTACCGTCGCCGGCCGTCCCGTGGCGCAGATCGTCCCGCTCAAGGGAGATCGTTGGGCGTCCTGGGAGAGCATTCGCACGGTTTTCGAGAGTCCGACTGATGCCGAGTGGGATACCGACCGTCTCGGATTCGGAGTCACGGGCCTTGATGATCCCTGGGCACGCTGATGAAGAGCGTGCTCGATACGAGCGTCTTGATCGGTGAATCAGTCAGGCCGATTGAAGGCGACATCGCCATCAGCATGATCTCCATCGCCGAACTCCAATTCGGCGTTCTCGTGACACCAGATGACAATCGTCGGGCGGCACGCCTAGCTCGACTCAGTGCCATCCTGCGCGGCTTCGAGCCGTTGCCCGTTGACGCCATGGTTGCTGCGAGCTACGGGCAACTCGCTGCTGCTACGCATCGTGCCGGACGTAAGGCGACGGCGCGCAGCCTCGATTTGATGATTGCCGCCACCGCGCACGCCCACGGAGCTCGGCTGGTGACATCCAATGTCGACGACGTGAGTCACCTCTCCGACCTCATTGAGATCGTGGACTATCACTAGAGGCAGCACGGGCTAAGGCGAAGATTGCTGTGCTGCTTGACCCGGCTACGCCAGGGGAGTTGCTCTGACTGGGAGTTAAGTCAGCGATGTTGCCGGTTGGCCGTCACGCCGCGGAATTCGGTGGGGCCGAAGTTCGCCTCTAGTACTTCTCGTTGATGACCAGATCGCCTGCGCCCTGCGTAAATGCGGCCTTGGCCTCAATGACCTTATCCAAAGCCGTGACGGTGTTGTCGGCGTTGAGGCGGTATCGAGTGGTGCTCGTGTACGCAAGCTCGTTCGATGCGATGAGTGTTGCAGTGTCGACAGTGATCCACGTCAGAGTGGTAGGCGTATCTGCCTCAATCGACCATGTCAACGCGCCCTTGGTGACCGGATCAGGACCGCCAAAGTAGTTGATGTAGGTGGAAGCCGTGCCTTTGCTGCCGATGGTCACTGAGGTCGGGAATGACTGTAGATCTGAGTAGACGTAGTTGGGAGGATTGCTCCCATCGGTCATCAGACCCACTGTGGCAGGATCCCAGTAGATCTTCTCGATGCCGTCTGGTTGTCCGGCATTGCTGTTGTAGAAAGCGGTACAAAATGGAGTCGGATCGACGAGCGTGTCTTTTTCGGTTTCGCTAGCGATTAATGCCGGGAGACCCGCGAGGTTTTCCCCTGAAACCGTCGGTGTGAATTCCTGAATCTTCGAACCGTTGCAGTAGCCACTGATCTCTCCGCTTTGCGAGAAGCCAGCTGTCACATATGCCTTCTGGGCTGCATTCAGATCTAACGTGGGAGATGCGGATGTAGATGCCGATGCCGACGCAGATGTCGCTGAAGAGCTGGCACCCCCACCACACGCTGCCAACACCACTGTTGTCAGAAGAGTGAATCCAAGTGTGTAGTGGCTATTGTGAAACTTCTTCGACGTGGCACTCATGATTGTCATTGCAGATCCGTTTTCCGTTCGAATTCGAGATTGTGTGTTGGGGTGTTCACGAGCTGAATCAAGTCCGATTGCAGCTCAGGCGCAGGCTCAGCCTGCGATCACCCACCATTGGCCGCCCTGGTTGACCAGGCTGCGAGTGCATGCCCATCCACCAATGCGTTGACCGTTCGTTCCGATCGTGGTGTTGACCCAGGGCTCCCAACTGCGTACCCAGCCACCGGTCACGCCGGATCCGTAGGCGGTTGTGGCGTCATCGAAGCCTGTGCACAGACCCGTGCTGGAGACGGGGATGCTCTGTCGGATGATTGATCCGGCGGAAGTATCGAGAACAGCGGAGGCATTGAGAAGAGCGGTCCTGTTGAAAACGCCGGAGGTCATCACTCTGTTGGCCACAGCGCTGCCATCGGCCGCTGCCGACACCTGACCGGGGGCTGTCTGAGCTAGGCCAGAGAATGAGACGGCGACGAAGAGTCCGCTGCCATACGTCACTGTATGCCAGGCGTAGTCCGCCGCACTGTTACGGCTTGTCCAGGTGATGCCATCAGGCGACGTCATCACCCTGTTGCCCTTACCGTCTTCCGCGGTGGCAACGAACAATCCCGCGCCATACGTCACCGAATGCCACAAGTTGGTCGTGCCGCTGGGGCGAAGCGTCCAGGTGATGCCATCAGGAGATGTCATCGTGTTGCCCGTGCCGGTGTAGGAGACGGAGACGAATACTCCGTTGCCATAAACCACCGTATGCCAACCGTCACTCGGAGCACCGGACTGGAGGGTCCACGTGATCCCATCGAGGGATGTCATTGCGAATCCGGGAGCTAAGCCTGTTGCGGCAACAAACTTGATTCCCGAAGGAGCGACATCGGCGTAACCCGGACCGGAAGAAACCGCAACGAACTTGCCATTGGCGTAGGTCACCCAGTTCCAGAGGTAGTTATAGGCGCTGGTGCGAGTTGTCCAGGTGATGCCGTCAGGGGAGGTCATGACTCGGTTGTCGCCGGATTCCGCAACGGCAACAAAGAGTCCATTGCCATACGTCACCGACGTCCAGGCGTTTGTCGGGCTGGTGCGGCCGGTCCAGGTGATGCCATCAGGAGAGGTCATCACCCGCTGTTCGGAAGGTCCGGTAATCGCAACGGCGACGAAGAGCCCGTTGCCGTACGTCACTGCAGTCCAGAGGTTGTCCGAAGCACTCTTGCGGCTCGTCCAGGTGATGCCATCAGGAGACGTCATCACTCTGTTGCCCGTGCCGGTGAACGAGATGGCCACGAACAGGCCGTTGCCGTAGGTCACCCCATCCCAGTTGTTGCTCGAGGCACTGGTCTGGCCGGTCCATGTAATACCAGGCTGGTCCGCATGCGCTGCCGAAGCACCCATGACGGTGCCCGTGATCGCAATCAGAAGAGCTGAAATGAATGACAGCAGAAGCTTCAGGCGCATCGACTTCACAACCAGCATTGCCAGAGACCTTTCGAAGAAGTTCACCACTCAACCGAGGAAATCCCGAAGAGAGGTAGTTGGGCACAGCATTACCGCTGCCATACCTCAGCAGTGATCTATGTAGAGAGAAGTCTTCATTAAATCCGCACGAAGCAGCGATGTCAACTGCCATGGTGAACAAGTTGTGAACGCCACGTTGATTGCCCGTGGTTACCTGATCATGCGCAGGCCACCGCTAGGACTCCCTCGACATGGGTTGCGCAGCCAGGAACAAAATAATAAATTTCATCTATTCTGTGTGGTCGTCACTTCTCACACTGTGAACACAGCGATGCCGGTAGAGGATCTGCCAAAACCTCCTTGTGTTCGCCCTGGGCGGCGTTGGCTTCGAGATCCCGACAGATCTGGCCTATGAGGCGCTGGAGCAAGAGCGCAAGTCCGCAGGAATTGACGGCACCGTTGCTGATGCGGGCGTGATGGGTCAGCTGCTCGCCGAGCGGCCTTCACTTGGCGAGCGACTTACGTGGCTGCTGGAAGAGAACGGCAATCCGATCTATGCGCTGGAGCCGAAAGGCCCCTTGGCCGCGGAAATCTACGGGAATTTCGCGGAGATCCTCACCGCGCAGGTCATTGGTGAGGTTGACACCGTCTCTATCCCCGGTCTTCGCGTTGGTGCAATGCGCACACTACGTGAGGGTACGCCCGTGCCCAGAGTCGAGATGGAAGTCTTGCGCGGGCTCTATGCCTGGACTTTGGAATCGAGCGTGACTCGCACCAATCTCGGTGCCGATGCCGAAGCGATACTGCTGAGCATGCTCGAGGCGATCCAACAAGAGGCGAGGAATGAGGGAGTCGGCGGCCCAGCGCGCACCCTAAATTACCTCACGGCGAACCCTGTGCAACTGGCGATGTCAGCCCTGAGTGCTCAGCGTGCAGGATTCACCTTCGGCGATTTCGGCATCGTTCGAAGTACCTTCAGTCGTCCGAACTCTGAATGCTGGGATATCACGCTTCGATTCATCGATGATGACGATGAATTCCGGGCGGGGCTCCTTCATCGCCATACCGTGGATGTGGCCGACATCTTGCCGGTCACCGTTGGTCAAATGAAGGCCTGGCGGGCGCTGTGAGACCCGTGGGTTGCACTCGACGTTTGTCACGTCACTCGGTTTCGACCACCGTGCGTGTCTAAAAGTGAATTCTTGAATATGCAAAGTTTTCTGACGCACATCGACATTACTAAATAGATTAATTCTCTATATAGGTGTAAGGTCACGTCTTAAGTGCAGGAAAAACGCGAGAGGACCAAAAATGCAGCTCAGTCGCAATTCCCGCCGAGGTAAGTGGGCGGCGGGCAAGATCGGAAGAGCACACGT
>CALFIA010000047.1 GCA_937876275.1 uncultured Actinomycetes bacterium
CCCGATGGTGTCGTCGGCCAAGGCGTTGGTGGAGGAGCTCGCTGATCTTCCGCCGGCTCGTGCCCTGTTCCCGTGCGGAAATCTTGCGCTCGACACCTTGCCCGATGGCCTGCGCCAACTCGGCTGGCATCTCGCACAGGTAGTGGTCTATGAGACTTCGACTGTCGCGCAAGAGCCGATGAGCGTTGAGTTGATCCGTCGCTGCGAGATATCCGCGATCGTGCTGCGCTCGCCGAGTGCCGCACGAGCACTGGTGCATTTCATCTCGCCGCCCATTCCAATGCCGGTGATCTGTGCCGGATCCACGACTGCAGACGCGGCACGCGAACTCGGTCTCGATGTGGTGGCAGTCGCAGCGTCGCCCGGCGCCGATGACGTCGCAGCTGCGGTAGCGCAGGTACTCAGCGCGTAACGAGCACTCGATCGGCGATGATCTCCGCGAGCAGGGGCTCGTCGCCGAGCACGGCCGTGATCGCGCGATCGCCCGCATCGGCCTTGATTCGATCCGGGAAGACCCCGTCGAACAGCAGAAAGCGAGCAATTGCTGCCTTCTGGTCACCTGCTGACTCGATGCGCGTGATTGCGGCTGGGATGTCCGGCTGAGTCTGCGAGGCGTAGGCCACGACAACGTGCGTGCCACGACGCTCGGACCATTCCTTCGCGAGCGCATCGAACGCAGCCTGAGCTTCGAGGTCGCTCGTTCCGGCGGTGGCGAGCACTACTGGCGCGTGGGGTGGAAGCTGCCGATCGAGCACGTCAAGCAGGAGGGGATCGGGGCCGACCGGTTCGGTGATCGTGATCTCGCGGTTAATCGCGGCGCGAGCCTTGGCAACCTCTGCGGGCACGTCGACCTTCACGTGATAGGCCTTGCTCAGGAAGACCGGCACGACAGCGATGTCAGTATGCGAGGCAAGAGTGAGCGCCGCTTCGGTGAGAGTTGGCGCGGTGTTATCGAGAAAGGCCAGGCGAATCTCGTCGTCGGGCAGCAGGTCAGCAACCCGACCGGCGAGTGCTGCGGCTCCGATGCCGGCGCGTGGGTCAGGGCTGCCATGACCCAGCAGGATGACGGCGCTCATAAGTGCAGGCTATGTCAGGCGTGAGCGGTGAGCACGCTGGCGGTGAGCCAACTGGGTACGGATACGACGTCGCCGACGATGATGATGGCCGGATTCGCGATCTGCTCCGCTGCTGCGATGTCAACGATGGAGTTAAGTGTGCCCACGGTCACTCGCTGATCAGGTGCATAGGCACGCTCGATGATCGCGATCGGTGTTCCCGCAGTCTTGCCGCCCTCGATAAGCCCGCTGACGAGCTTGGGCAGGCGACCAACGCCCATCAAGACAACCAAGGTGAGATCAGACTGTGCGGCGAGCTCAAGATCACCGATCTCGTGACCGCTCATGACGATGAAGCCGGTGCTCACGCCACGATGAGTAACCGGAATGCCTGCCGCGAGAGGTGCGCTGATCGCACTGGTGACACCCGGGATCACCTCGACAGTGACGCCCGCGTCGATGCACGCCAGCATTTCTTCAGAGCCGCGACCGAGTACGAACGGGTCGCCGCCCTTGAGTCGCACCACGTACTTGCCGGCCCGAGCGCGATTGATGAGGAGTTCGTTGATCTGATCCTGGGGCAGTGTGTGCCGATCGGGCTGCTTGCCTGCATCGATCAATTCGACATCGTCGTCGAGGGAGGCGAGCAACTCGAGCGGTGCAAGACGGTCGTAGATCACGACGTCTGCCTTGTTGAGCTCGCGGCGACCACGGACGGTGATGAGATCCGCGTCGCCGGGTCCGCCTCCGATGAGCACGACGTGACCTCCGTGGGCACGACGTGCCTTGACGGGAAGGTCTCCGGAGCGCAGCTGAGCGGCAATGCTGCTGCGAAGTGCAACCGAGCGCCGCGGGTCGGCGGAGGTGATCGCTACGGTGACGTCATCGACAGTCGTCGACGCAGGGGTCCAGGCCTCGGAGGCTACGTGGTCATCAGCGCGCACGCACCAGATGCGCTCGGCATGTGCCTCGGCAGCGACGGCAGCGTTGACGGCCGGATTGTCGGTTGCCGCATGCGCCACCCAGGCTTCAGCAAGATCGCCGTTCGCGTACTCGCGCTGGACGATGCGGATGCTGTTACCGAGCTCGTGCATCGCCTCGCTGATCTCAGGGGAGATGACCGTGACGAGTGCTCCCGCCTCGACAAGCGCGCGAGCGCGCCGAGTTGCCACGGCACCGGCGCCGACTACGACAACAGGCTTGCCTGTGACATCGAGGGCGAGCGGGTAACTGCTCACTGATGGAGTCCGCACTCGTTCTTCACCTGACCGGCCCAGCGGCCTGCACGCGGATCATCGCCGAGGGCGACGCGCTTGGTGCAGGGGGCACAGCCGATCGACGGGTAGCCGTCGTACATCAACGGATTGACCGGCACGTCATTTTCCATGGTGTAGCGAAGGAGCTGGGCATCGCTCCAGTGCAGGATCGGCGCGATCTTGAGGACACCTCGATTCTCGTCGAATTGCACGACGGGAACGGCGGCACGATGGGGTGCCGTTTCATGCCTCATGCCCGTGATCCAGGCCTCGTAGCCGTGGATCAGGTCTTCCATCGGCTCGACCTTGCGCATCTTGCAGCACAGATCAGGATCGCGTTCCCACAGATTCGCGCCGTATTCAGCATCCTGTTCCGCCACGGTCTTCTTGGGCGTCACGCTGATGATGTTGAGGCTGGTGCGAGCCTGAAGCGCGTCTCGAGTGTCGAGGGTCTCAGGGAAGTGATAGCCGGTGTCGAGGAAGACGACCGGAATCTCGGGAGCGACCTGGTTGATCAAGTAGGCGAGTGCCGTATTGGCCATCGACTGGGTGAGCACTGCCTTGGTGCCGAAGGTGTTCCAGGTCCAGCGGATGATGTCAGCAGCCTGCGCGCCGGCAAGGTCAACCGCGGCGTAGCGCGCGAGGATCCGAAGCTCCTCGGGCGATCGCCTCGTTGCGGTGCCGTGCATCGCGGTGCTCACTTCAGTGATCCCTCATCTGCGCGCTGTGCCCACTCACTGAAGGACTCGTCGCCTTGACGCTCAGCCGTGTAATTCGCGGTAACGCGTACGACGTAGTCGGGCAGGTCATCTGCCGGCAGGCGTAGGCCCTTGACCGTGCGACCGAAGTTCGCGGCCTGACCGATGCGGCCACCCAGGTGCACCTGGAAGCCTTCGACGTCGTTGCCGTCTGCATCGAGTGCGCGAATGCCCTTGAGTCCGATATCGGCGACCTGAATGCGTGCGCAGGAGTTAGGGCAGCCGTTGACGTGGATCGCAAGCGGCTCGGTGAATTCGGGGATACGAGTCTCGAGCTCACCAATGAGTGCGCGGGCACGGCCCTTGGTCTCGACGATGGCGAGCTTGCAGAACTCGACACCCGTGCACGCCATCGTTCCGCGACGGAAGTTGCTGGCGTCGCCGACGCGAAGATCCAGTGCAGCGAGGCCGGCTACGAGGGCATCGACGTTGTCGCCGGGCACATTGAGGATGACGAACTTCTGATGCGCCGTGAGGTGCACGCGGTCAGCGCCTGCGGCCTCGGCGAGATCGGCGAGTGCATTGAGCTTCGAGCCGCTCATGCGGCCGAC
>CALFIA010000048.1 GCA_937876275.1 uncultured Actinomycetes bacterium
GTGCGAGCTGATCGCGGTATGCAATCAGCTTCTGGCGCTCGGCCTCAAGCTGCGCTGCGTACTGATCAAGCTGAGTCTGCGTGAGCCCGTTGGAGGTTGTTGCGGCAGCAAGACTTGCGTCGGTGACGTCAGTGGCTGCCTGAGCATCGGCTGCCTGGGCTTCTTGAGTCGTGCGCACGGCAATGACGCCGACGAGACCGGCGCAGGCTGCTGCGGCGAGTCCGGCCGAGATCACCTTGTCGGTGGTCGAGTGAGCACGACGGCTGGGTCGGCGTACCTTGGGATTAGTCATCGTCGTGCTCGCTTCCGTGTGAACTGCCTGAATGCTCGAAGTCGTGTGACTCGTTATCGTGCTCGCCCCTACTGGGCTTTGTCGCAGCGTTGTTGGCGGGCGCGGGAACGGTCACGACCACTGGTGTCGGCTCCTTCAGCACCTTCCAGTCGAAGACGTCATTACCGGTTGCCCCGGTGAAGACGTAACCGACGAGACGGGATCCGTCGGCCTTGTCGACCGTGACCGCCCAGGAGTCGTAACCCGCGTGCTGCACACGAGAGACATCGGTGACCGTTGCCTTGCCGTCAACCTGACCGGTCACGATCTCGGCGGCCTTGTCGGAGCTCATGCTGCGCGCCTGCTGCGACATCGGAGTAGCGGAGGACTGAATCTGCGGCTTTGCCGATGCGGTGCCCGACTTGGCCGAAGGCAGCGAACTCGGCGCCGCCGAAGTGGTGTCGACCGCATCGACGATGACTGGCTCACCTGGCTCCGGGCGAACGATCTCGGGCAGCGGCGCCATCTCGATCGGAGCGAGACTTCCCGCGGACGTCGGCTGGTCGGCGACGACGGAGACGTTGTCGATCGTGGAAGCGGAGGACGCCGCGGTGTTGACCGCGGCCATGGCGGCAACCGACCCGGCAACCAGCACTGCAGCAGCGGCTGCGGTGCCGATCAGGGCGGATGAGCGCTTCATGATTCCTCCTCGGTGCCGAGTGGACACTTCGACATGTCTTGAAGGTAGGCGAGGGGCAACCAAGGAGAAACCAAGGAAAGGTAAGGCCCGGGTTAAATGGCTCCGCCTCGTGAATGTCCCCATGAGGCGATGACGAGGTGGCTTGGCTTCGGCCCCGCACGAACGTGCCACGATGGCGCTGTGAAGGTTCTTGTCGTCGAGGACGACCCCGCGATCTCCGGCCCCTTGGTGGAGGGTCTCATCCGCAATGGCTTCGAGGTCGACCACGTGGCCTATGCCAGCCAGGTCGTCGCCGCCGCCGCCGATGCCGACGTCGTGATCTTGGATCTCGGCCTGCCCGATGGCGATGGCCTTGAGGTCCTGCGCGAACTTCGGCGCACCAGCGACGTTCCCGTCATCATCGCGACCGCTCGTGGTGAGGAGACCGATCGCATCGTCGGCCTCGAGCTCGGTTCCGATGACTATGTGGTTAAGCCCTTCAGTGTTCGGGAGCTCGCCGCCCGAGTGCGCGCCATCGCCCGCCGCCGCCGCAATGAGCCGACAGTCGGCGGGGGTCGCGTCTTCGTCGATCGCACCAGACATGTCGTCACCGTCGACGGTGCTGAGATTGAGCTCACCGCCAAGGAATTCGATCTGCTTGCTGTGCTTGCGGAAGAGCCGGGTCGCGCGGTGTCGCGGCAGGAACTCTTCTCGCGCGTGTGGGATCCCGTCTGGGTTGGCACGGGCAAGACCCTTGACGTGCACATTGCCACTTTGCGCAAGAAGCTCGGCGATCCGTCACTGGTGGAGACCGTGCGCGGTGTCGGCTACCGACTCGGTGAGGGTGCTGCGTGACCAAGCGGCTCGTCATCGCGATGACTGCGCTTGTCGCACTCGTCGCAATTGCACTTGCCGTGCCGCTGGCATTGATCGTGGCGAATGATCAGCGTGAGCACTTCATCTCCAGGCTTGAAGTCGCGACATTGAGTGCCGCCTCGGTGCTTTCCTCGCAGCCGCGCGAGCTCTGGTCGAAAGAGGCCATTCGCATCAATGGCGCCACCGGTGCGCGCGTCATCATCGTCGACACAGACGCTCAGCTCATCGCCGACAGCAATAACTCCGCACTTGACCGCGCCTTCGACCGGCCGGAGATCACCAAGGCACTTGAGGGATTCCTCACCACTGACGTGCGAACCTCCGCGACGCTCGGCACTGAACTTCGTTACGTCGTGGCACCGATCGTGCAGAACCAGCAGATCAACGGCGCGGTGCGACTGTCGATCCCTGAAGATGAAGTCTCCAATGTGGTGCGCTCAACCCAGAAGTGGTTGTTGCTTTTCGTGATTGCGGTCATGACTGTTGCAGCCGTGGTCGCCTGGCTGCTCGCCCGTTCTATTGCCTCGCCGCTGCGCCGCCTAGCCGACGTGGCCCACGCACTTCCTGATGACCTGGCGCTTCGGGCGTCGGAGACTGACGGCCCGGCCGAGGTGCGTTCGGTGGCATCAGCGCTGAACACCACGGCGGGCAAGCTCGATGGCATTCTCGCGCGCACGCAGCGCGTGGCCGCTGACGCGTCTCACCACCTGCGCACACCTCTCTTCGGAGTTCGACTGCGCCTCGAGGC
>CALFIA010000049.1 GCA_937876275.1 uncultured Actinomycetes bacterium
CTTGCCGATCCCGCCGTGGATGATGCCCGCCTTTTCGACACGGAATTCGATCTGGCCGGCCTTCGCCGCCTTGACCGCATCCGCGACGTTGGGGGTAACAGTGCCAAGCTTCGGGTTTGGCATCAGGCCCTTGGGGCCCAGCACCTTGCCGAGGCGGCCGACGATGCCCATCATGTCGGGCGTCGCGATCACGCGGCCATAGTCGAGGTTGCCGTTCTGCATATCCTCGAGCAGGTCTTCCGCGCCGACGCGGTCAGCACCAGCCGCAAGCGCGGCTTCGGCCTTGTCGCCGCGTGCGAACACGGCAACCTTGACGTCCTTGCCGGTGCCCGCAGGCAGCGTGACCATGCCGCGGACCATCTGGTCGGCGTGGCGCGGATCGACGCCGAGGTTGAGCGAAACTTCGAGGGTTTCGTCAAACTTGGTGGTCTTGAGTTCGCGCAGCAGCTTCAGCCGCTGCACGGGGGCCAGGGTGGTCATGGACAAGGTATGCGCCTCGAAAAGGGGAATTTCCTTGCGTTCGGACCTTGGAAAGCCCTGTATAGGGTAGGACTATCCGCATACCAGGGATTCGAAGCAATGATCTCCCTCGATGCCATCGACCGGCGCATCCTCGACCGGCTGCAGAAGGACGGCCGCCTGAGCAACGCCGAACTGGCCGAGCAGGTCGGCCTCTCGGCCTCGCCGTGCTGGCGGCGGGTCCGGGCGCTCGAGGAGGCCGGGGTCATCAAGGGCTATGCCGCGCAGGTCGATGCCCGCGCGGTCGGCCTGTCAGTCAACGTGTTCATGAGCGTGTCGCTGTCGACCCAGGTCGAGAAGGCTCTGCAGGCCTTCGAGCGCGCCGCGGCGGCGCGGTCGCGGCCAAGTGGCCGGCGCTCGTGCGCGATGACGGCCAGATCCTGCTCGGTCTCCAGGTCAACACCGGCACCGGTGATGCGTCCCGCGATCTGGCAAGCGCACTTCTCTCAGCCATTGCGACTGAGCCGGGCAATGGCGTGGCACCGTCACGTGACTTCGCTTCGCCGTACCGCCTGCAAGATCTCATCGACCCGGCGAAGAAGCTCGACATCACGGTGCACGACAACTTCGACTTCTGGATCGAGCGTGACGACATCACCGATGACGTGCGCGCATCACTCGAGCGGGCGAGCGAGCACTGCTACCCGACCGCACGCCTGACCTCAGTTGAGGCCGGCTACTGGACTCGCATGGGCGAGAAGGAGCACCTGCGCTGGGTGACCTCCTTCGAAGAGGAGTCTCTGCTCGACGCACTGGCACGCCTGCACGCCGCGAAATCCGATGACCTCGGCACCGACACCAAGTTCGTCGGCATGTTCCGCGCGCAGGGCCTCGTCGCACCGGTCTGGGATCTGCCCGTCGGCTTCGGCGCCGAGGGCTGCGAGGAGCCGATCGTCGCATTCGAGAAGCGACTTCTCGAGGCACTCGCTGACTCGTCACCTCTCACCGATGAACAGCGCCGTGCGCGCTCGGGCCTGACGACCAAGCAGGTCACGCTCCGCTAGTGCTGCTCCACTCGGTCTAGAAAGTCTTGACTTGACCAACGTTGGTCAAGCAGACTTGAGCCATGTCGGACATGCTCAACGTCTACGAGGCAAAGTCGAAGTTCTCTGAGGTCTTGAACCGGGTCGAAGCGGGGGAAGACATCGTTATCGCGCGTGCTGGGCGTCCGGTCGCTCGGTTGATTCCCTACGTCGAGCGCATCGCGCCTCGCGTTCCCGGTTTGATGCGGGGCCAGATCTGGATCGCTGATGACTTCGATGAGACCTCGGAAGACATCATCGCGTCCTTCTACGGCGAGAACTGATGCGCTTACTTCTCGATACCCACGTGTTGCTGTGGTGGCTTGATGGCCACCCAATGTCTGACGAAGCAGTGAATGCGATCTCGGATCCCGATAATGAGGTGTTCGTCTCAGCCGCAACGGTCTGGGAAATTTCAATCAAGACGGAAAAAGGCAAGCTCCGTATCAACGACGGATTCATGCAGATCCTTAACGAGAACGCGATCCTGATGCTCCCCATCACTTGGGGTCATGGGCTCTCCGCTGGAAGTCTGCAGTTGCATCATCGCGATCCCTTTGACCGCATGCTCGTTGCCCAGGCTCAAGCCGAAACCCTAACCTTGGTAACACGAGATGAGAAACTGCTGAATTACAACGTCGACGTGCTCGTCGCCTAATTCATTGCCTTCAAAGACACATCCCCCGCCCACCTGTTGGTGAGCGGGGGATCTGTTGTTGGAGGAGAGAGAGCCTTTGTTGCGCTGGAACTTGTTCTGGTGAACTGACTTACTTGGTGGGCATGAGCACGGCGTCGATGCCGTGCGCAACCTGCATGTTGCCCTTGTTGATGTCGACCTGGCTCAAGATGACCTTCGGGTTCGGAAGGGCCTTGTTGTAGTCAACGAGGGTGATGCTGGCGGGGCTAGCAACGACCTTGACGCCGATGGTCTTGCCCGGCAGTGCGGTCTTCAGCTTCGCGCCATTGGCCTTGAGCGCATCGCCCGAGAGGATGGTCGCACCTGGAACAACGTGGTACTCGAGAACCTTCTCGACGGTCGGGATGCCGAGGCTGGCAACGGCCTTGAATGCAGCGGCTTCGGTGGTGACCTTCTTCTTGGTCAGGGCGGAAGCCAGGTTCATGAAGGCCTTGTCATTGGGGATGAAGGCGGTCAGGGCGGTGTTGCCATCGGCAAGCACCTTCACGGGGGAGTTCGGGTTGGCCTTCAGCACGGCCTGAACGGCAGCGGTGAGGATGTCGTAATCCTTGTAATCCTGATCGAAGCCCTGCTGGCCGCTGGTCAGAACCGAGGCGAGTGAGGTCGTGCCCATATCGGCTGCCGAAGCGGCGGGAGCTGCGACGGCGGCGAGGGGAAGAACGATTGCTGCTGCGGCGATACCGCCGATAAGGCGTGAGCGCTTCATGGTGAACCTTTCGTTGTTGCGCCCCTGGTGAGCGCTTATGCCGGTACTTCGGCCGGGGGTGCCTGCCTGGATGCAGCGGATTCAAGGAACTTTTCGCGACTTTCCTGCATCCAAGGAAGGTCGCCCGGGCGAAGAAGGTGCATGAAGACGCATGCTCGAGCGGAAGGGGTAACGACGACGCATACTGAAAGCGCGCCTGAGCCCCTGCGCCTCGTCACGCCACGGGAGATACCTGTCATGCAGCCATCCGATGACTCGGAGCTCGCGGCAGCCTTCGTGGCAGGTGATGAGCGAGCCCTCGAGCAGGTCTACTCGCGCTGGTCGTCCCTCGTGTTCACCATGGCTCGAAGGGCCACGGGCAATGAGAGTGACGCCTCCGACATCACCCAGGCCGTGTTCATCAGCGCCTGGCGAGGTCGTTCCGGGTTCGACGCGGCCAAGGGGTCACTGCCGGGCTGGCTAGTCACCATTACTCGCCGCCGCATTGCCGATCACTGGGAGTCGATCTCCCGCGAGACTCGCAAGATCGACGCTGAATCCGCCCGACTGGACGACGAAGCCGTCGCCGGCCACGCGGAGGAATCGGTGAACCGAGTGCTCATTGCCGATGAGCTCAGCCAGCTCGGCGAGCCCCAGAAGAAGATCATGGAGCTCGCCTTCTTCCAAGACCTCACCCACGCTCAAATTGCGCGTGCCCTCGATATCCCCTTGGGTACGGTCAAGAGCCACATTCGCCGGTCACTCGATCGGCTGCGCACCAGACTGGAGGTGGATCATGTCGCACTGTGATGAGGATGCCCTGGCACTCCTTGCCCTGGGTGAAGTCGTTGATTCACGTGATGTCGCGCATGCGCAGGAATGCGCGGAGTGCAGTGCTCGACTCGAGGAGTACCGCACTGTTGTCGGAGTAGGTCGAACTGTCACGGCTGATGATTACCCGACAGCACCGCCGGCTGAGGTGTGGGATGCAGTGTCGGCTGAGGTCGCGCGTGATCGTGCTTCGGGATCCGACGTCGTGTCGCTCGATGCTGCGCGCTCGCGTCGTCGTCGCGGCGGATACGTGCTGGCTGCCGCAGCAGCTGTCGTTGGCCTTGTCGCCGGCTCGGCCGTGACCGCGTCAGTGATCAATCGTCCGGAGTCTGCACAGCTTGTCGCGAGCGCACAGCTCGATCCGATCGGCGATGCTGGTGTCACCGGCAAGGCAGAGGTGCAGACCGTGAACGGAACGTCACAGTTGAAGGTGACAGTTCCCAATCTGCCTAATGTCAACGGTGGCTACTACGAGGTCTGGATGGCCACGGCCGACACCAAGAACATGGTGGCGATCGGAAACCTCAACCCGGGCTCGACCGCCGTATACACGTTGCCCGCAGGAATGGATCTCGCATCGTTCCCGGTTGTTGACGTCTCGCTGGAGACCTACGACGGGAATACCGGTCACAGTGCGACAAGCGTGGTGCGTGGAAACCTCAACGCCTGATCTTCGGGTTAGAGGCGAGCAGCGCATTGTGCTTCGGCTCAGTAACTGCGAGCTGAATTACGGTTTCTCAAGGAAGTCGATGGCGCGTGCGGGTGCAACGATCGGGGTAGGCACCAGTCGAGGCCCCGACCACGGTGCCGGCGGCGCATCGAGCTTTGCGCACACAGCGAATGCGGGGAATTCGTAGCGCTGACGCAACTTGGCGAAGAACTCCCAGGCATCATCGGCTTTGTACTCGATGGGGAAATCCGCAGCGTCGAGCATGGCGTAGGCCTCGTCGAATTCCGCGCGCGTGATATTCAGCGGCTTCTGCTCGCCCGTGTCGAGCAAACCGATTGCCTCGTGCGCCATTCCGCGCACTGCATCAGCGCTCGCGGCACTCTGCACTGCCGAACGACCGGGCTCTCGAGAGGGCATCGCCAGCAATTCAGGGTCGATCTGGAGCGTGGGCTTCACGAAGTGACCGAGAATCGGCAGTCGAGAGATGAATTTGCGCGGCGCGATGTTCGTGACATAAAGCGTGTCGAAGGTCTGCACGCCCTGAGCGAGCAATGTGTATGCCTGATGATGCTCGCGTTCGTGATTAAGTGAGACGCTGAGAGCTGCCGCATCCATCATCGCGAGCAGGCTGGTGGCGTAGTGGCGCTGCGCTCTCGCCGACCGCACATGAACCAGCGCCGGATACGTCAGGTGCGTCAGGCGAAGGGTCGTCGCCCACACCGCCCACTCCTCGAACAGATCGTCATTGGCGTAGAGCCGATCAGTGAGGTGTGCACGTGCGAGGAATTCCGGACCCCAGGCAGGCTCGCCGGCCACTGTCGAGACCTGCGTGACTGATACTTCACGCCTCGTATAAATGCCATAGATGGTCGGCAGGAAGCCGATCATCAGCGCGATCACGATCGGGCCGGTTGCTGCGGCCATGAAGTCGAGAATCGTCTGATCATTGTTCGTGCCGCGGTCGAAGCCGAGGGTGAACAAGCTTGAGCCGGCCTGTGCAAGTGACATGCCGAAGCTGTTGCCGCTGACCCCGTAGATCATCAGGCCGTACGCCAGAAGGAAGCCCAGGAGCCAGGCGAGCAGGGTCACGATGATGATCAGCGGACCGCCCCAGGCCATGACGGCGTCACGGCCCTTGTAGTGGCGCCGGAGCCGAGCCAGCCGCCACGAGATGCCCACAACCAGGCTCATGATCATGCCGCTGAAGAAACTGCGCAGGGCCCGGGGAACGACGATCGTGCACAGCAGGCTGACCACCATGGCGAGGAAGAGCACGACGCCCAGCCCAAAGCAGACCGAGCGCGAGGCGAGCTCGCTCAGGCTGACCGAGAGGTTGATGGCCGACACGTGGTTCACCAGACCAACCTACCGTCGGCTCACCGTGGGGATTTGATGGATTCGGGCCGCCCTGAGGGCAGCGACTACGCTTTGGGCGTGCTTGGAGACTCCGGGGTGCGCGACACCCTGCTGATCATCGCGATCCTGCTGGGCGGCTCCGCCCTGGCTGTCGCGATCTATGCCGTTGCCCGGCTCTCCCGCCTGCACCGCTCCTACGCCCTCCTCCAGGTCGCCGAGGGACGCGAGAACTACATCGACGTCCTGGCCCGCACCCGCGAGGAGTTCGCCGACCTCAATGATGAAGTGCTGGGCCTCGGCAACGCTCTCTCGCGCACCCGCCGCGAGTTGGCCGACGCCCTGCGCCACGTATCGGTCGTGCGCTACGACGCCTTCGGCGATATGGGCGGACGTTTCAGCTTCTCGGCCGCCATGCTGGATGACAAGGGCGATGGCATCGTCCTCACCTCGATTCACGGGCGCTCCGAGACCCGCACGTACATCAAGGGCCTCACCGCCGGAACCAGCGACATCGAGCTGTCACCGGAGGAACTGCAAGCGGTGAACGACGCGAAGGGAGAGCACGCATGACCACCCGCATTGCGTTCTTGGGACCTCGCGGTTCATTTGCCGAGGCAGCCCTGCGCACACTTCCGATCTCGGACGAAGCCGAGCTGATTGCCGCTTCATCCGTGCAAGCGGCGCTCGATGCTGCCCGCGATGGCTCCGTCGACTTCGCACTCGTGCCGATCGAGAACTCTGTCGAGGGCGCCGTGTCGATCACTCTCGACGAGCTCGCCAATGGCGAACCGCTCGTCATTGTCGACGAAGCCGTGCTCGCCGTGTCGTTCTCGCTCGTGGTGCGCCCGGGCACCTTGCTGTCGGATGTCACGCGCATTGCCACGCATCCGCACGCTGCTGCGCAGGTGCGTGGCTGGATCTCGGAGAACCTGCCCGATGCAGTCATGCTGCCGGCACTCTCGACAGCCGCTGCGGCGCAAGGACTTCTCGACCCCGCTTGTGGTTACGACGCGGCTGTCTCGCAGCGCATTGTCACCGAGCTCTACGACGTCGAGTCGTTGGCCGATGAGATCGAAGACACTCCCGACGCGATCACGCGATTCGTGCTGGTGCAGCGTCCGGGCGCTATTCCGGAGCGCACTGGCGCTGACAAGACAACGCTCTCGCTGTTCATCCGCAGTGATCAGCCAGGCGCGTTGCTCGCGATCTTGAACGAGTTCGCGGCGCATGGCGTGAATCTCACGCGCATCGAGTCACGCCCCACGCGCAAGCAACTCGGCGACTACTACTTCAGCGTTGATATCGAAGGTCATGTCAACGACTCCCGGGTATCCGAGGCGCTGATGGGCCTGCATCGCGTGTGCCTGGATGTTCGGTTCATGGGTTCCTACCCGCGGCATGATGGCAAGACGCCTGTGCTGCGCGAAGGCGTAACCGACAGTGATTTCGCAGAGGCCCATCAGTGGCTTCGACAGTTGAAGGGTGAGATCTGATGCGTTACTTCGTGACCGGCGCGGCCGGCTTCATCGGCTCGCACTTCGTGCGCACTCTGCTCGCAGGTGGCTACAGCGAGATCCTGCCCGGTGAGGTCACCGGCGTCACGGTCTACGACAAGCTCACCTACGCGGGCAACCTGGCGAACCTCGAGTCTGTCTCCGATGATCCGCGCTACACCTTCGTGCAGGGCGACATCTGCGACGGCGCACTGCTCGACCAGGTGCTGCCCGGCCACGACGTCGTCGTGAACTTCGCCGCCGAGACTCACGTCGACCGCTCGATCTCCGGGCCGCAGGCCTTCTTGATCACCAATGTCGTTGGTGCGCAGACACTTTTCGATGCCTGCCTCAAGCACGGCATCCCGCGCACTGTGCACATCGGCACTGACGAGGTCTACGGCTCCATCGACGTGGGTTCGTGGACGGAATCAGAGCCGCTGATCCCGAACTCGCCGTACTCGGCCGCCAAGGCCGCAGCCGAGATGCTCGTGCGCGCCTACAACGTCACCTATGGCCTGAATATCTCCTCCACGCGCTGCTCGAATAACTACGGGCCGTACCAGTTCCCGGAGAAGGTCATCCCGCTCTTCGTCACGAACTTGATTGATGGCCTGCAGGTGCCGCTGTATGGCGACGGCCTCAATGTGCGCGACTGGCTGCACGTTGACGACCACTGCCGCGGCATCGCGATCGTGTGCGCGAAGGGCGAGCCCGGGCAGTCGTACAACATCGGCGGTGGCCTCGAGCTCAACAACCGCGAGATCACCGAGCGCGTACTCGACGCCATGGGCGCTGACTGGTCATCGGTCAAGCAGGTCGAAGACCGCAAGGGTCACGATCGTCGTTACTCGGTCGATGACTCGCGCCTGCGCGCGATGGGCTACGCCCCGCAGCACACCTTCGATGACGGTCTCGCCGAGACAGTCGCTTGGTACAAGAACAACGAGGCCTGGTGGCGCCCGCTCAAGGCGAAGGCTGCCCTCTAGCAATGCGCGTCATCGTCACCGGGGCCAATGGCCAGCTCGGCAGTGCCCTCGTGGCACTGCTCTCGGCTCGCCCCGCTGATTCGGTGCTCGGCGTTGATCTTCCTGACGTCGACATCACGGATCCAGTTTCTGTCGCTGCTGTCTTCGACTCCTTCGCACCCGATGTCGTGATCAACTGCGCCGCCTGGACTGCCGTTGATGATGCCGAGACCAAGGAAGAGCTCGCACTTCGCGTGAACGCTGAAGGGCCGCGAGTGCTGGCCGCGCAATGCGCGGTCTCCGATGCGTGGCTCGTGCAGATCTCGACCGACTATGTGTTCGCCGGTGACGCCAAATCGCCATACGCGGAGTCAGCCGCGGGTGATCCGCGTTCGGCCTACGGCCGCACCAAGCTCGCAGGCGAGGTAGCTGTGCTCTCCGAACTGCCGTCATGCTCCTACATCGTCCGCACCGCGTGGCTCTACGGTCTGCAAGGCACCAACTTCGTCAAGACGATGCTCAAGTTCGAGAAGGAACGTGAAACCGTCTCGGTGGTCACCGATCAGATCGGCCAGCCCACGTATGCCGGTGATCTTGCGGCGCAGATCATCGCGCTACTCGATGCCCGCCCGGCCGCCGGCATCTTCCATGCGACCAACAGCGGGCAGTGCTCATGGTTCGAGTTCACCCAGGCGATCTTCAGTGAGATCGGCGCTGACCCGGCTCGGGTACTGCCCACTGACTCGGCTGCCTTCGTACGCCCTGCTCCGCGCCCGGCTTACTCGGTGCTCGGGCACGATGCCTGGGCTGCTGCGGGTATCCCTGAGATGCGCGATTGGCGCGAGGCGCTGACCGCTGCCTTCGCCGATGGGCTCACCCTCTAGTCTCATCACGCTCAGCCACTACAGCCGGAGACTCGCATGACGATCAAGAAGCTCATTCGCACGATCCCCGACTTCCCGAAGCCGGGCATCATGTTTCGCGATGTCACCACGCTGTTCCAAGATCCCGAGGGCTTCGGCACCGTGATCGAGATCCTGCGCGAACGCTATGCCGACCAGGAGATCGATGCCGTTGTCGGTGTGGAGTCACGTGGATTCATCGTCGGCGCACCGTTGGCTCTGGCACTCGGTTGCGCCTTCATTCCGATGCGTAAGCCAGGCAAGCTACCCGCAGCAACGCACTCGGAGACTTATGAGCTCGAGTACGGCACCGACGAGCTGCACATCCATGTCGATGCGATTCAGCCTGGCCAGCGCGTCGTGATCATTGACGATCTCCTCGCTACGGGTGGCACGGCACGTGCGGCGGCACGACTGGTCAGGCATTGCGAGGGCCTTGTTGTCGAGGCCGGCTTCATCGTCGACCTTCCCGATCTCAAGGGTCATGAGAAGCTCGAGGACGATGGCGTGCCGGTCTTCGCCATCTGCGAGTTCGAGGGCGACTAAGCGCTTCGTCGAAAGTGCCAATCATCGATCCAGCGCGTCACTCGACTCAGTGAGTCGTCATCGACTGTTCCCAAGTCTCGGAGTAACCGAATTCGATCGATGGTGCGGATTTGCTCGGTCATGGCATACGTGGGTAAGGGAAGGCCGAGCACTCCGGTGATCAGCTCGTGGTTGGGCCACTCACGATTGCGCTTGGTACATGGCACCACAGTGACGAGTTGATCGACCAGCTCGAGATGGTCGAAACTCGACACGATAATGACGGGTCGGCGGCCTGACTGCTCGCGACCTGTGCCACTGCCGAGGCTGGCGAGAACGACCTGCCCGGGGTGTAGCTCACGCACCTTGCGCGCCACCGCCTTCAAGAAGTTCGCTCCAGTCCTCGAACTCCAGGCCATCAGCATCGGCTGTCGCGAAAAGCGCGGTCTCCTCGCGGTAACTGCGCCAGTCCTCGTCACTGGTGTTGCGCATCGCGACCCGCACCGCTTCCATGCGTTGAGCTCGGAGGTACTCCTTGAGGAGCATTTCGACCACACTTTGCGCGGTCATGCCCTTCGCCTGCCCGATTTCATTGATCTGATCGCGCACGGAGCTATCAAGCTTGATGGTGGTGGGTGACATGGAGACAGTATACGCAGGGTATACCGACGGTTCAATGCCTGGCAGTGGGCTGGGGACGAGATGTCATCCCTGTGGTTGGGGCAGGGCGAGGCGAGCGCGCCGCGCCTGCGCGATGTACTCCGGCACGATCACGCCGATGGCCAGGAAGAAGGCCACGCCGGACGTAATCACGAAGAGCGAATCGGGCAGCAGAAGCCCGTGAATGATCCACGCGGTCGATGCACAGATGCTGAGCCACCAGGTAGCTATGGACACTTCTGACGGCGTCACGTCGCGCATCGTCTTGAAGGATTTCGCCACCTGCGGAATGCGAATGATGGTGGCCGCGAGCATCAAGGTGAGAACCACCGGCATCGGGAAGAGGATTCCGATGACGAAGAAAAGCACGGCAAGTGCATAGATCGCTATGCCGATGCGTACGGCGTTCTCGCGATTGTCGGCCCGCAGCAAGCCCAGGACCAAGATGACGAGCAAGGTGTTCGTCACGATGTTCGAGCTGGTCGAGGCTACGTTGCCACTGCGAATCGAGTAGCCGAACCACATGGCATACGTGCACATGAACATTGCCCAGGTCAGCAGCGATACGCCGACACCTGATCTATCCCGCCAGACCTTACGAGTCTGCGGGATCACCATCGTGATCGTGCACAGGGCAGCAATGAAGCCGGCGAGGAGTGCGACGGAATGCTCCGACATCACTTCCTCCTCTCACGCGGTGCCTAAGAAGGCTAGCGGAAGAGAAGATCCAAGACGTCGGCCACTGACTCGCCGGCCACATCACCGGTCATGAAGTCAGCGCAGGCAGCTGTATCGCGATCGGCGTCGCCCATGGCCACGCCGATGCGTGCCCAGCGCAATGCCTCGCGGTCGTTGAAGGAGTCGCCGAACATGAGCGTCTTCGCCGGGTTGATGTCGAGGCGGGTGCACAGGGCAGCAAGGCCCGTGGCCTTGTTGACGTTCTGCGGCCCGAGATCCATCCAGGCGACGTCACTGACTCCGAAGACCACCGAGTGCAGCCCGAGAGTGCGCGCGATCTCGCCGAAGCCCTGGTTGACGTGAGCATCGCTGCGTACCACCACGCGAGGGACCGGTCGGCTGGTGAGGTGCTCGAAGGGAACCTCGAGCACCTGCTTGGAGATGTAGTCGGTACCGATGAGGCTGGTCGTGCGTAAGGTTCCGTCGATGTCTTCGACCGCATAGACAGCGTCAGGCAGAATCGGCGCGATCATCGAGAGAAGCTCGGTCGGATCAAAGGTGGTGGCCTCGATCACCGACTCAGGGTCAACCGTGGCCAGCACGGCGCCGTTGGAGCAGATCGCCCAGCTGTTCATGCCGGCTGCCCGTGCGACACCGCCGGTCAGGCTGAGTGAGCGGCCGGTGCACGGAATCACCGTGGCACCTGCAGCCATCACGCGCAGGATCGAGTCGCGCACGCGCTCGTGCACCACATCACCATGCTCGACCAGGGTGTCATCGAAGTCGATGGCAATGAGCTCAGGCTCGAAATCTCGAGGAAAGTCGTTCAGCACGTTACGACGCTAGCCCTTCGGGGTAAACGCAGAGACTCCGCCAAGGAACGGGCGAAGGGCCTGCGGGATAACAACAGAGCCGTCGGCCTGCTGGTGGTTCTCGAGAATGGCCACGATGATTCGCGGCATGGCCACGAGCGTGCCATTCAAGGTGGCGAGCGGCTGCGTCTTATCGCCGTCGCGCATGCGGATCTTCAGTCGACGTGCCTGAAACTCCGTGGTGTTGGAGGTCGAGGTGACCTCGCGGTAGGTGTCCTGGGTCGGGATCCATGCCTCGATGTCGAACTTGCGTGCCGCACTGCTGCCGAGATCACCGGTGGCGACGTCGATCACGCGATACGGAATCTCCAGGGCATCGATGAAGTCCTTCTCCCACTGCAGCAGACGCTGATGCTCGTTCTCGGCATCGGCGGGATCGCAGTAGACGAACATCTCGACCTTGTCGAACTGATGCACGCGGATGATGCCGCGGGTGTCCTTGCCGTAGGTGCCGGCCTCGCGGCGGAAGCAGGACGACCAGCCGGCGTAGCGAATCGGCAGTTCCTTCGCATCGATGATCTCGTCAGCGTGATACGCGGCCAGCGGAACCTCGGAGGTGCCGACGAGGTACAGATCGTCAGCCTCGACGCGGTACACGTTCTCGGCAGCCTGGCCGAGGAAGCCCGTGCCGTCCATCGCACTCGGAAGCACCAGGCTCGGAGTGATCATCGGGATGAAGCCGTTCGCGGTCGCCTGCGCCATCGCCATGTTGAGCAGCGCGAACTCCAGCTGCGCACCAACACCACGCAGATAGAAGAAGCGTGAACCGGACACCTTCGCACCGCGCACTGTGTCGATCGCGCCGAGCATCTCGCCGATCTCGAGGTGATCGCGGGGCTCGAATCCGTCAGCAGCGAAATCTCGCGGGGTGCCGACATGCTCGAGGGTGACGAAATCCTCCTCGCCACCGACGGGGGAGTCGAGGTTGACCAGGTTGGCCAGCTGCAGCCAGAGCGCATCGGTGACCTCGGCCTGCTCATTCGCTGCAGCCTCAGCAGCCTTCGTGCGGTCAGCTAGATCAGTGGCCTTGGCCATCAGCGCATCAAGCTCGGCCTGGGCGGCAGCCTTCGCGGTGTCGTCCGAGGCCTTCTTGAGCGCACCCTGGAGCGGGCCGATCTCCTTGCCGATCAGCTTCTGCTGGTTGCGCAGCTCATCGAAGTGAGCCTGTGCAGCACGCTTGGCCGAATCGGCCTCAATGAGGCGGTCGACGACCGTGACGTCCTCGCCGCGACGGCGCTGGGACTCACGGATCCGATCGGGGTCGGTGCGCAGAATCTGGGGATCGATCACGAGCCCAGCCTACGGGGGCGGCAGAGGGGGAACTGCAGGCGTCGGCCACGATGATCGGGGGCTAGGAAGTGCGGAGGTTGCGCACGACCTCGACCGCATCGGCGAGTTCAGGGGCCAGGAAACGATCGGGGCCAGGACCAGGCACGGTGGCGCGCAACTGGCTGATGACCGCGGCTGTTGCCGGTGCCGGGGTGAGCGGTGCACGCAGCTCGATGGCGCGGGCTGCGGCAGTGAGCTCGATGGCGAGGATGCCAGTGAGATTTTCGACCGCCTTGCGCAGCTTGCGGCCGGCATGCCATC
>CALFIA010000050.1 GCA_937876275.1 uncultured Actinomycetes bacterium
CGTCGCGATCATCGCTGCGGCTTTCCTTATTCGCGAGAGTGACATCTTCCCGGGCGTTATTGCTTTGTGGCCTGTCACTGCGACCGCGTTGGTACTTCTCGCTGGAGCAACCTCAGCGGGTCCGCTGACACGTATGACAGAGTCGCGGGCGGCTGTTGCGCTGGGCGATCTCTCATACTCTTGGTACTTGTGGCATTGGCCTCTCATCGCTTTTTCGCTGATGATTTGGCCGACGAATTCTTGGTTCCCCACGATTGCTGCACTAGTAGCCCTAGGCCTGGCGTGGTTGACCTTCAGATACGTCGAGAACCGATTGAGATTTAGTACGAGGCTTACTGGTGCTCGTCTGATCCGTGCAGCCTCTGCGGCGATTGCGCTCGTTCTTGTGCTCGCGACGGTTCTCTACGCTGGGGCCCAATGCTCATGGTGGAGTCCGTCATTGATTTCAATGAATGAGCAGGTATCGGCGGAGCACCTTTGGATCACCCAAGGCTGCAACTCGGAGATTCCATTGGGAAGTCGATCACCGGAGTGCACACTGAACGCCGACGCTCCTGGTTCCACTATCTATCTCCTGGGCGACTCACAAGCCGGCATGCTCAGTGAGGCGCTACTCGAGCTCGGAATAGTTAGTGGTCGTCCAGTTTCATTTGGCACGAAGGGAGCCTGCCCGTTCATCGACGGCTATGTGAGCGATGGTGACAAGATTGATAACGCCTGCCACGATTTTGTGGACTCATCGGTCGCGTGGCTGGCTTCTCAGCGGTCAGGCACCGCCGTTATCAGCATGTGGGCGGCTTACACGTGGCTGGACGGAGTTTCGTTATCGCTCAATGGTAAAGAGTTCACTAATGCGACTTCGTCAAAACTCGAAATCATCGGCGATGGACTTCAGTCGGTGGTATCCAAGCTAAGAGCCGCTGGTCACCAGGTGGTGTTGGTAGCACCGATACCGGGATTCCCGGCTGCCAATCCCGAGGGCAATTTCTGGTACCCGTATCAATGTCAGACAGTCACTACCCTGCTCGACCCGTCTTCCTGCGGTCAGGAGCGTGGCGAAGCCGAGGTCAAAGCTGAACTGACTCCATTCACCGAGATGCTCAGCCAAATCGCCGCTCAGACAGGCGCGACGGTGCTGAGTTTGGTAGCTGATCTGTGTCAGAAGGGCACTTGCAGTACAAATTCAGGCAACTCGTGGGCCTACATGGACGGACAACACATCTCGGTTGAGAGGAGCAAGGCTCTGGGGGCAACCCTGGCCACGGTAGGCTGAGGAGGTTTTCGGAACCCTGTATCCCGGAGGAATAGTGACTAGTACGAAGCGTGCCTTCATCACCGGTGTCACCGGTCAGGACGGCTCGTACATGGCCGGCCAGCTGCTCGAGAAGGGCTACGAGGTTCACGGCCTCGTGCGCCGCTCCTCCTCCTTCAACCGCGGCCGTATCGATCACTTGCACCATGACGAGCACATCCCAGGGCAGAACCTGCACCTTCACTACGGTGATGTCACTGACGCTGCCCGCATGCAGCAGTTGATTCGCGAACTTCGCCCGCACGAGGTCTACAACCTCGCGGCCCAGTCGCACGTGCGCGTGAGCTTTGACGAGCCGCTCTACACGGCCGAAGCAACAGGCGTGAGCACCCTGAACCTGCTCGAGGCAATTCGCACCACCGATACGAGCATCCGTTTCTACCAGGCGTCGACCTCGGAGATGTTCGGCGCGAGCCCGCCCCCGCAGAACGAGGACACCCCGTTCTACCCGCGCAGCCCGTATGGCGCCGCGAAGGTCTACAGCTACTGGATCACCAAGAACTACCGCGAGGCCTACGACATGTTCGCTGTCAACGGCCAGCTGTTCAACCATGAGTCACCTCGTCGCGGCGAGACCTTCGTAACTCGCAAGATCACCCTTGCCGTTGCGAACATCGTGAAGGGCAACCAGAGCGAACTCTGGATGGGCAACCTTGATTCCATTCGCGACTGGGGCTACGCACCTGAGTACACCGATGGCATGTGGCGCATGCTTCAGGCTGATGAGCCCGACGACTTCGTGCTTGCCACTGGCACCGCCTACACGATCAAAGACTTCCTTACCCTCGCCTTCGAGCATGCAGGCTTGGAGTGGGAGAAGTACGTGAAGTTCGATCCGAAGTTCCTGCGCCCCACCGAGGTCGACGAACTCATCGGTGACGCCGGCAAGGCCAAGGCCAAGCTCGGTTGGGAAGCAAAGGTGCATCCGCCGGAGCTCGCCCGCATCATGGTCGACGCCGATATCGCGCGTCTCGAGGGTGCAAAGGAAGGCCAGTTCTAAGGAACTGCAACGTCTTATGACAACTGCTCTCATCACGGGCGCATCAGGCCAGGACGGCACGATCCTGTCCCGCATGCTCGCGCGGGAGGGCATCAACGTTGTCGGATTAGTAAAGCCAGAGACAGACACTTCGCACCTAATTCGTTATGCACCGGAGATTGAGATTGTCGAGTGCGATCTTGCGGACGCGACGGCGCTAACCGGCATCACGCTGGCCAAGAAGCCTGATTTCATCTACAACCTTGGCGGCTTCACTGCTCCTGGTGATTCCTGGGATCATCAGGAGGAAGTGCAACGCATCAATGTCGGCGCAGTCGAGGCATTGCTGAGCGCCATGAAGCAGCTTCGCAAGCCAGCGCGCATATTCCAGGCATCTTCAGCTCTTGTCTTCGAGAATGTCGATCGTTCACCGCAGACCGAGGCAATGGAAACCGGGCCGAAGAGCCCGTATGCGAAGTCGAAAGCTGATGCAATGGCTCTTATTCGCACGGCTCGCGAGAATGACGGACTCTTCGCGGTCTCGGGTGTTTTCTACAACCATGAGTCACCGTTGCGTGGTCCGAACTTCGTCACGCGCAAGATCAGCATGGCGGTTGCGAAGATCGCGGCAGGCAAGCAAGAGCGACTCGAGCTGGGTGATATCGAAGTTGCGCGAGACTGGGGCTGGGCTCCTGATTACGTGAATGCCGCGAAGCTCATGCTCGAGGCCGACCAGCCGAATGACTACTTGTTGGCAACTGGCATCTCACATCGACTCTCGTACTTCATCACCAAGGCCTTCCAGGCTGCGGGCATCACCGACTGGGTCGATCTCGTGGTTAGCACTAGTGACAACGCTCGTCAGGCAGACACCAATCTCCTAGTCGGGGAGAGCCGAGCTGCCTACACGAATCTCGGCTGGCGCCATACCGTCGATTTCGACTCGATGGCCAAGCGAATGGTCGAGTACGACATGGCCTTGCTAGAGGATCCTGAACTCCTCTGGCTGGATTTCTGAGCAGGCCGGCGAGATGACTTCCCCCACCCCCTCGCAGAGCGGCCCAGACGAGACGGCTCCGTCTACCCTGAGTGCTGTGCAGCCGAAGGTGTCGTATGCCCAGAATGCGGAGGACATCCGCGTATGGCGAGCCTTCCATCAGGGCATCGACGAGACTGCAACCGATCGCCGGCTCACCTATGTCGATGTCGGGGCCAACGAGCCACGTCACCTTTCGATCACGGCAAGCCTGTACGACCTTGGCTGGCGAGGGCTTCTCATCGAGGCAGATCCTCAGCTCGCTCACGACTTGCGCAGATGCCGCCCGAATGACGTCGTCGTCGAGATGGCCGCG
>CALFIA010000051.1 GCA_937876275.1 uncultured Actinomycetes bacterium
GTCGACCTGTTCACGCTCGCCGCTGCGCTGGCGCTGGTGGGCCTGCTCACCTCCACGGTGTCGCTGGCGACGTCGATCCTCACCACCCGTGCTCCGGGCATGAACATGCGCCGCGTGCCGTGGTTCAGCTGGTCGGTGCTGGTGATGTCGGTCACCGTCCTCGTGGCCCTTCCCATCCTCATCGGCACGCTGCTCTACGTGTTCGTGGCGCACCGTTATCCGTCGCTGAGCGATCTGAACGGCAACCGCGCCATCGGGGCATGGGCCGGCTTCGGCTTCACGCAGCCCACCACCGTCCTGTTCGCCATTCCGGTGTTCGGCCTGCTCGCCGAGACCGTGGCCACCTCCACCCAAGCTCGGCTGAAGCCTCGCGGTGCCATCCTCGCTGCCATCGGCCTCCTCGGCACTGCGATGTACGGCGCTGCCGTGCAGGCGCCGGTGGTCATCCGCTCGGGTTTCAGCAACCTCAGCGGCAACGAGAAGGCGTCCGATGTGCTGCCGTTCCTCTTGGTGCACGTGCTGCCGCTGCTCGGTGCCTTCCTGGCGCTGGCACTGGTGGCCAAGGGCCTGCAGCGCAAGCCGAAGGTGAACGCCCCGCTGGTGTTCGCCCTTTTCGCCGCCCTGCTCGCTCTGTTGGGCACCGCAGCCTCGGCGCTCGGCAACATCGGCGATGCCGGTCTGGCCGACACCACGTTCGAAGAAGGCGCATGGCTTGCGCTGGTGTACGCCGGTGTCCTGGCGGGCATGGGAGCCGTGGCGTTCTGGGGTCCGAAGCTCTGGGGCCGCAGCATGCCGCTGAAGGCCACCCTGCCGCTGGGTCTGCTCGGCTTCGCCGGTGCGGTGCTGGCCAGCGTGCCGATGCTCATCGCCGGTGCGATCGCGCATGCGGGCTTCGGTGACATCAGCATTGCCGTTGTAGTCTCACTTCTCATCGGCCAGATTCCCGGCATCTACTTGGGCGCCAAGCTTTCTTCACGTTACGACGGCCATCGTCTGCGCTGGCTGCTCATGGTCGTACTGGCAGCCACGGCTATCAAGCTTCTCGGCGCACCAGCTCTGCTGAGTGGCGCGATCGCGCTGATCGGTGCTGCGATCGTGATCGTGATGATCCTGCGCGAGCGTGCTGCGGCGAAGAAGGCCGCAGCGGAGGTTGTCGCCGTCTAACCCTTCTCCCAGTCGCAGGCATTAGCCTTCAGCCGTGAGCATGAATGCGATTGAAGTCGACGGCGGCAAGGGTGGCCCGGAGGCGATGCACTGGGTCGAGGTCGCATCGCCTGAACTCCGAGCCGGCGAGGTGCTCATCGATATCGCGGCGACTGCCGTCAATCGGGCAGATCTCCTGCAACGCCAAGGCTTTTACCACCCTCCCGCCGGTGCCACTCACATCATGGGTCTCGAGTGCTCGGGCACCATCGCGGCAGTTTCCGACGGCATCACTCATCTCAAGGTCGGCGATCAGGTCACTGCCCTGCTTTCCGGTGGCGGCTACGCCGAGCAGGTGGCAGTGCCTGCCGGGCAGGTGATGAGCGTGCCCGCAGGTGTCGATCTCATCACTGCCGCTGGTCTGCCCGAGGTCGCCTGCACGGTGTGGAGCAATCTCGTGATGACCGCACATCTCGCCGAGGGTGAATGGGTACTCATCCACGGTGGCGGCTCGGGTATCGGCACCCTCGGGATCCAGGTCGCACGAGCACTGGGTGCTCGCGTTGCCGTGACTGCAGGGAGCCAGGCAAAGCTCGATGCGTGCGCGGCATTGGGTGCCGAAGTTCTCATCAACTACAACGAGGAGGATTTCGTCGAGGTGCTGAACGCTGAGACCGGTGGTTACGGCGTCAACGTCATTCTCGACAACATGGGAGCGAAGTATCTCGAGCGCAATGTCGAGGCGCTCGCGCGCAACGGCCGACTCGTAGTAATCGGCCTCCAGGGTGGGATCAAGGCTGAACTCAACATCAACACGATGCTGCGCAAGAACGCGACAATTCATGCCACAGGCCTGCGCGGGCGACCTGATGACGAGAAGGCCGCGATCTGCGAGGCAGTCGAGCGCCACGTATGGCCCTGGATTGCCGCCGGCATCGTGAAGCCAGTCGTGGGTCGTGTCGTGCCGATTCTGGATGCAGGCGCGGCGCACATCATGATCGAGAACGGTGAGATCACCGGCAAGGTCGTCCTGCAGGTTCAGGGCTAAGGCACGACTGTTCCGGCAGGGTGATCGTGCCCGTGCCGACCACGTGAACATCCCCTGACACCACGATCGACTCCGAGGTGTCGACATGAAGTCGACTCGGTTCGCCCATGTCGACCCCTTGGGAGATGCTGACGTGCGTGAGGCCGAGCCGGTCGCGCAGATAGGCACCGAATGGCCCGGCGGCTGAGCCGGTGGCCGGGTCCTCGCCGTGGGCAACATCGAGGGTGAAGCATCGAGCGCTCCACTCGTGCGCAGAATCCTCGGCAACGACGTAGCAATTCAGCGACATCACGCTGTCGACGTCAACGTTGGCGAGGGCATCACTTAGCGCAGCACGGTCGAAGCGCGCAGCATGCAGTGCGCTCGCGGATGACAGCGGAATCACCAGCATGGGCAGGCCGGTAGAGAGCAGCTGCGGTGGCAACTCGGCGTGAAGCGCGTCGGCAGATATCCCGAGCGCCTGGACTATCGCTCGGGCGTCGACCTCTGCTCCGAATTCGCACTCCCCTTGGACCATGCTTACCGTGCCGGAGTCACCACTGAGCTCAACGCGCAGTTCGTGCAGCCCCTTCATCGTCTGCTGCATCAACACAGCGGAACTGACGCCATTTCGATGGCAGATGGCTGCAGCGGCGCCCAGTGACGGATGACCGGCAAAGGGAATCTCCGACTCCACGGTGAAGATGCGATTGCGATAGTCAGCGCCGGGAACCGAGGGCTGCTGAAGAAAGACAGTTTCCGACTGCCGCGTGCGCCGCGCGAACCTTGCCATCGTCTCATCAGACACCCCGTCGGCGGAGTGCACGACCGGTAGTGAATTGCCCTCGAGCGGACGCGCCGCGAAGACATCGACATAGGTAATAGGCAGACGAAGCATGCCTAGACTCTAGAGGTGACGATGCATGGCTCACGCCGCTCTACTGCCCTCGCCGTAACCCTCGGCGTGGCAAGCGCGTTGCTACTCCAGGGTTGTTCGAGCGCCGTGGCGTCCACCACCCCTGAGCCGACTACCGCGGTCACGCTGACTGCGCGAAGCGCTAATGCGCAGACCTGCACTGCAACCCCAGGCCTGTTCTCCGCGTACGACCGCGGCGGGCTCTTCGGCGTTGCCGAGACGAAGCTCGCTGCCGCCGCTGACTTCAACCCGCGCAAGTACCCGATCGGGGCACTCACCAAGCAGTCCATCTACGACCGCACCGGGCCGAAGGCCTGGACTTCCGGCTTCTTCCCGTCCTCTTTGTGGCTGATGTACCAGCGCACCGACGACAAGACGTGGCTCAAGCAGGCGCGCGCCTGGACGAAAGCGCTGCTTCCGCTGGCCAGCTGGGAGGGCAGTCACGATCTTGGCTTCATGGTCGGCATCCCCATGGAACTCGGCATGCGTCTTGACCCGAGCGCGAAGAAGCGCGCAACGTATCGCGAGGCATTCATCAATGCCGCACGGTCATTGTCGACGAGATGGAATCCGAATGTGAAAGCCATCCAGTCGGGCACCTACGACGGGCAATGGGGTCTGATCATCGACTCGGCGATGAACGCTCCGCTGCTGATCGAGGCCGGCATGATCCTCGGCGGCGCCGAGGGCGAGGAACTCAAGTCACGCGGTGAGCAGCACTTGCTCACGTTGATCAACACCTTCATTCGCGATGACGGATCCACATATCACCGGATGACCTTTGATCCGACTACGGGCGCGCTCATCGGCCCCGTGGCAGGGCAGGGCATGAGTGTCGATAGCACCTGGTCACGCGGCCAGGCTTGGGCGATCTTCGGCTTCGCTCGGGCGTATCAGCTCACTCGCAACCAGGCGTTCCTCGATGCTGCGGAGACAACCGCGCACTTTTGGATGAGCCACATCGATGCGCAGTGCGTGCCGGCCTGGGATTTCGATGCGACACCGGATGCGCCGAGAGATTCATCAGCATCGTCGATTGCCGCGAACGGTTTTATCCTGCTCGGCCAGTTCGCGAAGCAGCAGCAATTGCGCACGGCCGACTACGAGCCTTATGCGCGCACCATGCTGCATGCGATCTCCACACTGCCGGTCCTCGCGAAGGACTCACCGAATCCAGGCGTGATGCTGCAGCAGACGGCAAACGTCAACAAGCTCGCGAAGGAAGGCTCCTACGTGTGGGGCGACACCTTTGTGTTGATGGCGGGAACCAACGCGCTGTACTCAGGCTCGAATGCGACCACCGACTACACGAGCTCGGTGACCTCTGGATTGACGAACGGCTAGAGCGAAGGAAGCGCCGCGATGCGCTTCATCAGATACGGCGAGAAGTAACCCATGTACTTCGCCTGCACGATCGGATCACGCCAGTCACTGCCGGTGACGGTGCCGCGGCAGGCGACACTGCCGCACAGGCAGGTGAACTCGTCGTAATCAGAGGCATCGCACATCGCGTAATCGAAGGTGAGTTCTTCGCCCACCTCGATATCGCGCATGGCGATGAGCAGCTGGGAACCCGAGAGACCGCAGTTCGGGTCGCAGGAGTGGTTGAGCATGTCACCGGGCTCGCGCACATCGGATGACACGAGGTAGAGGTCTTCATCGACCTGGATCGATCTGGCCTGACGATCGGCTGAGAGGGTGGAGAGGAGATCGCGAGGGATCATCCATCCGCCGAAGCCGGCGACTGTCTCGCCTGCGCTGATTCGCTCCGTCGTGAAGGAGCCCCATCCCTTGTCCCCGGCGGGTTGTGCAAGTGCCTTCGGGGTCAGCCAGTTGTAGTCCACTCGACTCGCATACCTCTCCGCTAGAGCCCGCCGCGTGCGGGCAAAGCCCGAAAAGTGTGACATATGAAGATGAACGGACAAAATGCCCACTGGTTAACTCTTGTTCACCCTCGTGGGGGAGGCCATTCCCTAACGCTGGTGATCAGGCACGGCTGAGCACTCCGGCTGCTGCTTCGAGGATGCACAGCGCCGCCAGCCTCACCGTGCGCTCATCCAGTGAGTCGATGGTCGCGTCGATCTCGGCGAGATCCATCGAGCGGACGCGATTATCGGCACCGGCCAGGAATGCCGCCCGACGCAGTTCGTCAGCACTGATCCCGCCGGGCGCAGCTGCTGGGCACGCGGGCACGACAGCGCGATCGCACACATCCACATCGAGATCGACATGAATACCCGCCCCGCCGGCTCCGGCGATCTCGAGTGCCTCGGACATGGCATCGGCCATCGGGCGCGTGCGAAGCGCACCCCGAGTGACGACTGTGATGCCCATATCGCGAGCGCGTGCCGCGTATTCAGCGGAATTCGCGAAGTCGGAGATACCGATCTGCACGATGCGCGTGCCCGCGAGTCCCGCCTCGACGAGCCTGCGCACAGGTGAACCGTTGCTGACACCATCGCGAAGATCATGATGTGCATCGAGGGTGATGAGTCCGGCCTCACCCAGGTGATCGCCGAATACCCCGCGCATTACCGAGTAAGTCAGCGAATTATCGCCACCAATGGCCATCACGAGTGCGGAATCGCAGAGGTGCGCCATGCGTGACATCACACGAGCCTCTCCGGCATCGCCGTCGGGATCGACGACGTCGCCCGCGTCCTGCAGCGTCAACTCGCGGATGTCGCGTCCGAGTGATGCTGAGTACGTGGAATAGCGAAGCAGCGCTGCGCGGACGGCTTCCGGTGTTCGATGGGCTGACGTGGAGCTTATCGAGGTTTCGTGCGCGGGAATGCCGACGATCACGAACGAGCCGGGCGCCGCCGACTCGTTGTCAGCCAGCGAAGTGAATGCGTGCGCAGCGCGCGGCCAACGCGAGTCCTCCACGAGTGTCCAGCCTTTCAGTTGGCTAAAAGAGTACAGACCTAAATGCTTCGACCGCCATCGATGGTGATGACTGCACCATTCATGAATCGAGCGGCGGGAGAGAGCATGAAGTCCACGACCTCGGCAATCTCGTCAAGAGACCCGAATCTCCGGGCAGGAATGAGTTGCAGCAACTCCTCTCGAATCTGCGGATCGTCGAGATAAGGGCTGGTCATGCGTGACGGGAAGTACCCCGGGGCCAGCGAGAGCACGGTGATTCCCTCGGCGGCGAGTTCCAGCGCCATGGTCTGAGCCATGCTAACCACCGCCGCCTTGCTCGCGTTGTAATCGAGGAAATGAGACTCTGCTCTCAGTGCATTCACGGAGGCATTGAAGAGGATCGTTCCCGGCCTCGACAAATAAGGGAGGCACGCTTGGGCAACATTGAATGCGCCGATGACATTTACCTCGAGTACTCGACGAAATCCCTCGATCGTCAGCTCTGCGGCAGGTAGTGCCTGACCGTCAATTCCCGCATTGATGAACACGGCATCAAGCCCCCCGAGACCAGCGAGAGCCGACTCGATTGCCGTGTCGACAGACTCTCGATCCGCCACATCTGCACCTGACCAACCGCGCGCACCCATCTCGGTTCCTGCGGCACGCGCCGACTGCTCGGTCGACCCGAGAACCCACACGGCATCCGTCACGGAGAGTCGGGTGGCGGCCGCTTGACCGATCCCACTCGTTCCACCGGTAACAAGGATTCTCCTTGCTTTATCAGCCTTCATATCTCATTCCTCGTGAGGAGTCGGTGACCTTGAGCACGAAGTTCGGGAACGGAGGTCACACCTAGCAATTGCATTGTTCGTCGGAACTGGTCTTCCAGAAGATCGAGTGCGTGGCCTACGCCCGCTTCTCCAGCCGTGGCGAGTCCATACAAGTACGCGCGGCCGACTGCGACAGCATCTGCTCCAAGTGCGATCGCCGTGGCGATGTCCATGCCATGTCGTACCCCTGAGTCAAGAATGATCGGGAGTGATCCGACTGCGGCTCTCACTTCGGGTAGCTGAGTAACCGTGGGCATGCAGCGGTCCAGTTGCCGGCCTCCGTGGTTCGACAGGTGAATGGCATCGACGCCCTCATTCACGGCACGAGCAGCGTCTGCGCCCGACATCGGACCCTTGAGGACGAGGTGACCCTTCCACCGCTTCCTGAGCTCCACCACATCGGCCCAGGTGAGTGCCGAATCGAATTGCGACGTGATGTTCGCGATCGTTGCCTCGCCGTCAGCGCCGGTGAAGTTCGCGAATGTCAGCGCAGGTGCCCGGACCATCGACATCCAATACCGGAAGTGCAGACCCATATCCACGATGGTGGAGGGACTCAGGCTGGGCGGAATGGTGAATCCATTCCGTTGATCCCTCACTCGGCGACCGGCTACTGCAGTATCGATCGAGAACTCCAGCACACTGACGCCTTGCGCCTCGGCTCGCTCCAGTAGAGACCAGCTCTGCGCCCGATCCTTGAATAGGTAGAGCTGCATCCACGGC
>CALFIA010000052.1 GCA_937876275.1 uncultured Actinomycetes bacterium
AGACGCCGTCGACGCCCTTGGCCATAAGTACGACCTCGGCGCCCACCTCAAGCGCGCGTTGCGCGGCTGTCGTATCGGTGGAGAAGTAGGGCTGTCCTAAGCCTGCACCGAAGATGACGACGCGACCCTTCTCAAGATGTCGGATGGCGCGACGGGGCACGTAGGGCTCTGCAACCTGCCCCATGGTGATGGCGGTCTGCACGCGAGTCTCGACTCCCGCCTTCTCGCAGAAATCCTGAAGGGCGAGACAGTTGATGACTGTGCCGAGCATGCCCATGTAGTCAGCGCGTGCACGATCAATACCGCGCTCGGCCAGTTGCGCACCCCGGAAATAGTTGCCACCGCCGATCACGACGGCTACCTCGGTGCCGCCACGCACGACATCTGCAATCTGCGAGGCGATAGAACCGACGAAGTCAGGGTCAATGCCCAAACCCTCGCCACCGGCGAAAGCCTCGCCGGAGAGCTTGAGGAGCACTCGACTCCAGCCACCCTCGGGTGCGCTGGGCCAGGTGTCGATGGTGCCGTCCAGGGACGGCTGAACGGCGCCGGAGGAGCTATGTGGTGACATTGAAATTCCCTCCTGCGCCGTTCAGTCGACCTTAAGCCTGGCCTGCCTCGAAACGGGCGAAGCCCGTGACAGCCGTGTTCGCGTCGGCAAGAACCTGAGCGACCGACTTCTTGTTATCGACCACGCTCGGCTGCTCCAGGAGGACGGTGTCCTTGAAGTAGCTGTTCACGCGACCTTCGACGATCTTGGGAAGGGCAGCCTCGGGCTTGCCCTCCTCCTTGGCTGTTGCCTCGGCGATGCGGCGCTCGTTCTCGACGGTCTCCGCGGGCACCTGCTCGCGAGTGACGTACATCGGTCGCATGGCGGCAATCTGCATGGCGATGCCACGAGCTGCCTCCTCGTCACCGGTGTACTCGACGATGACGCCGACCTGCGGGGGCAGATCGGATGAACGGCGGTGCAGATAGAGCGCGGTCGGGGCGGCGAAGGTGGCCACCCGACCGAGCTCGAGCTTCTCGCCAATGACGCCGGCGAGTTCGGCGATTGCCGCGTTCACCGTGCGACCGTCGGCGATGGTCACGTCGCCTAGAGCTGCTGCGTCGTTGGCGCCCACGCCCGCTGCGGCCGCGGCCACAGCATTTGCCAGACCCTGGAAGTCGTCGCCCTTGGCCACGAAGTCGGTCTCGCAGAGAAGCTCGACCAGCGTGTTGCCACTCGCAGCAACAATGCCGTTCGAGGCCGTGCGCTCAGCACCGCGCTTGGCGGCCTTTGCTGCACCGGAGATGCGCAGGATCTCGACAGCCTTGTCGAAGTCACCCCCGGACTCCTCGAGAGCCTTCTTGCACTCCATCATGCCCGCGGACGTTGCGTCGCGGAGCTTCTTTACATCGGCGGCAGCGATAGTTGCCATGAGTGTGTTATTCCTCCAGGAAGAAGTGTCAGAAGATCAGGCTTCGGGTGCGGCTTCGACGACGGCCTCGACAACGGCCTCGGCGACAACCTCAGCCTCTGCACCGGCAAGAAGCTCGCGCTCCCACTCGGCCAGCGGCTCGACGACCTCGGTTGCAGTGGAGCGACCGGCGCGGGCAATGAGACCCTCGGCCACGGCATCAGCGATCACGCGGGTGAGCAGTGCCACCGAGCGGATTGCGTCGTCGTTGCCCGGGATCGGGAAGTCGACCTCGTCGGGATCGCAGTTGGTGTCGAGCACGGCAATGACCGGGATACCCAGCTTGCGTGCCTCGCCGACGGCGATGTGCTCCTTCTTGGTGTCGACAACCCAGATGGCGCTGGGAATCTTGCTCATCTCGCGAATACCGCCGAGGGTCTTGGCGAGCTTGTCGCGCTCACGGCGAAGGACGAGCAGCTCCTTCTTGGTGAGGCCGGACTTCGCGACGTCATCGAAATCGATGAGCTCGAGCTCCTTGAGGCGCTGAAGGCGCTTGTGAACGGTCGAGAAGTTGGTGAGCATGCCGCCCAGCCAGCGGTGGTTGACGTAGGGCATGCCCACGCGGGTCGCCTGCTCGGCGATGGCTTCCTGGCCCTGCTTCTTGGTGCCGACGAACATGACGGAACCGCCATGAGCCACGGTCTCCTTGACGAAGTCGTAGGCGCGATCGATGAAGCCGAGCGACTGCTGCAGATCGATGATGTAAATGCCGTTGCGCTCGGTGAAGATGAATCGCTTCATCTTGGGGTTCCAGCGACGGGTCTGGTGCCCGAAGTGAACGCCGCTTTCGAGCAGCTGGCGCATGGTGACGACGGCCATGATGGCCCCTTCTTTCTGGCGCGCAGGGCAAGCCCGACGCGCATCGGTTCAAGGCAGTAGCCGGGTGGCCGTGCCCCTTGGTCCTCGCGGGTGGCGCCCACCGAGATGGGACCGTGCGACCTGCGATCCGGCGAGCCGGCTGCGGACCTGTGAATTTCCCCCGGGCAGGCCCGGTGGGATAGCCCAAGTCTAGGGGGTTCAGGCGAGTGCTCCGACCAGCGGCTATCCCCACGGTGCCCGAGGATCCCCAGGGCGAGACTGGCCCTGGGCTCTCGCCAGCCTCCACGAGATCGTGGTCAGATGTCGATCTGGGCGATGATCCCCCTGTTGGTGGCCTTCGATTGGGTTCCCCCGGTCCCCCTCGCGCTCGTTCAGGCTGAATTCCGGCCAGCTGCCGCTTACGGCTCGGGACACCGCGGAATGGACCTTTCAGCCGCGCCTGGCAGTGCCGTTCGGGCGGTTGCCGAGGCGACCGTCGCCGTAGCCGGCCCCGTTGCCGGGAAGCCGGTGATAGTCCTCCTGGTCGAGGACCCGACCCTGGGCCGAGTCAGGGTCACCTACGAACCAGTCATTCCCGAGGTCGACGTCGGCGATCTCGTGCGAGCCGGGCAACAGATCGGCACTCTGGCGGCCGGCGGCGGTCACTGCGGCCACCCGCCGCACTGCCTCCATCTGGGAATCAAGCAGAACGGTCGATACATGAATCCGGCGCCACTGATCAGCTCAGGGCGAGTGGTGTTGAAGCCGCTTTCCTAACTCTCGGACTTCACCGAGCGCGGATGCGCCTGGACGAATGTCGCTCGGAGCCGTTCCACTGACACATGCGTGTACCTCTGGGTCGTGGCCAAAGACGAATGCCCGAGTAACTCCTGCACAGCACGCAGATCAGCGCCACCCTCAAGCACGTGAGTCGCAGCGCTATGACGCAGGGCATGCGGCGAGATGCTCGCTACCCCCGCCTGACCTGTGAGCCGATGGACGCTCTCACGGACAGTGCGCGGATCAATGCGCCCACCACGAGCGCCGAGAAAGGCCGCCTGCCCACTTCGGCTCCCGACAAGTTCGTTGCGAATGCTCAGCCAGTCTGTGACCGCGCGCGAGGCAGGCAACCCGAACGGGACCACTCGCTGCTTGTCACCCTTGCCGGTTACCCGAACTGTGCGCCGATCGAGATCCAGATCACGGATATCGATTGCGCAGAGTTCCGACACGCGAATACCCGTGGCGTAGAGCAATTCGATGATCGCGCGATCACGAACAGCAAGCGGTGCACCATCGTCACTCGCTACTGCCGCGTGCTCCATGACGCGCTTCGCTGCAGATTGATCAAGCACTGTCGGAAGATGCGTACCTGCCTTGGGGCTCGCTAGTCGCTCCCCCGGATCCGAGTCCATCAATCCGCGACGAGTGCACCACGCGGTGAAGGCGCGGACCGATGCGGCACGCCTCGCGACCGTGGCGCGCGACCTGCCATCACGTGTCAAGGTGGCCAGCCAATTCCTGAGCAGAGCCAAGGTGATGCCCTCAGGCGTCGTGACCTCTCGGGAAGCAACGAATTCGCACAATGACCGAGCGTCCCCGACGTAGGCGCGCACTGTATGTGCGCTTCGACCACGTTCATCACGAAGATGCGATTCAAAGCCCACGCATGCCTCACCGAGAGCTGCGGGCAACTCGTTGCAGGCATCAGGCGCGGCGGACATGCCCACATGGTCGCAGTCCGGCGTACGTGTCACGGCTCAGGCGCGCCGCACCCAGCCATTGCCATGAGCCTGCACGAACCCGGCCAAACTCAGGGCTCCCAATGCAGTGAGCAATTGCTGCACGGTCAGACCACTCGCTAACCGGAGATCATCAAGGGTGACCACGCCAGAGGCCGGAAGGAGATCTCGTACGCGACTTTGATCTGCATTCAGCGAATCAGCGGGGATCATCACAGCCTCGCGGGCCGCACGGTTGCGCTTGTCGGACAGGGCCAGAGCCTCTCCGGCGGGAAGTAGGCACTCGAGCACGTCAGCCGATGCACCAACCAGTACTGCTCCACTTTCGCGCACAAGGTGGTGACATCCGGCGGACATCATCGAGGTCACCGGCCCGGGAACCGCAAGCACATGTCGATTGAGTCGCGATGCGACATTTGCTGTCGCCGTAGTGCCCGAACGAAGGGCCGCTTCGACCACTACCGTCGCCTGGGTGAGCGCGGCAATAATGCGATTGCGAGTTAAGAAGCGTTGACGACGAGCAGGCTCACCGAGCGGTGACTCACTGATGATGAGACCTTCATCAGCGATGCGGGCGATCAGTTGCTCATGTGCTCGCGGGTAGACCACGTCAGCGCCACTGGCGAGAACGGCAATGGTGAGGCCGTCAACGGCCAAGGCGCCACGATGTGCGGCAGCATCGACACCAAAGGCGGCGCCCGACACAACCGTGACGTGCTCACTCGCGAGGTCGGCCGACCAGTCTCGAGCCACGCCCAGGCCGTAGGTGGTTGCTGCCCGAGCTCCGACGATGGCGGCACTTCGGACACAGGCGAGTCGCACGTGAGCCGCGCCTTGCACCCACAACGCATAAGGGCGGGCTTCGCCGAGATCGTCGAGCTGTCGCGGCCATTCGGGTTCGTCTCTGGTGATGATGCGCATGCCCAGCCGATCGGCCTTCGACTCCATCTCATCGACATTGGTGGAATCCAGGCGTGCTGTGATCGCTTCATTCGACTCTCGAAGCATCTCGACCGCGCCTACTTCACCAAGATCGGCGATGATTCGACCGACTCGCGCATCGGCAGGTTCAACTGCGTGGGCAAGCCGAATGCATGCGGTACGAGGCGTCTCACTCACCGAGAGACCATCTCCCCCCGCAGTCCAAGTGCCGTGGAGACGTGGTCGACATTCGGACGGTCGGCTCCAAGACAATCGGCAATTGACCACGCCACTCGGAGCACTCGATCGGATCCGCGGAGACTGAGCGAGCCCTGCTCCGCTCGACGCAACATCTCCACGGCATCGCTCGTGGGCGCAAAGGCGTCACGAAGCGCTCTCGTCGGAATCGCGGAATTGACTGACCATTCGCAGTTCTTGAACCGATAGGCGGCCCGACTACGTGCCTCCACAACTCTCGCCGCAACCACTGGACTTGACTCCTCGACTGACGCCGAGATCATTTCGGCCTCAGTCGGGCGGGTAACCACGACTCGGACATCCACTCGATCCATGAGCGGTCCGGAAAGCCGCTCGGCGTACCGACGGCGAGTCATCGAGGTGCACGTGCAGAGCTCACCGCGCCCGATGGCATTGCCGCACGGGCAGGGGTTGGACGCGAGGATTAATTGAAAGCGTGCAGGCAGTTCGATCACACCCGCGGCTCGAGTCACCATGATGGAACCGGTCTCCAACGGTTCGCGCATAGCTTCGAGTACATGGCGAGAGAATTCCGGCGCCTCGTCCATGAACAGAACTCCCCCATGGGCCATGGTCAGGACTCCAGGAGTCACCTGGCGGCCGCGAGCCGTACCGGTCATAGATGGCGGTGTCGCCGAGTGATGAGGTGCGGCCAATGGAGGTCGTGTCACAAGCCCGTCGCCGGCCGAAAGCCGACCGGCCAACGAGTGAATCGTCGTGACGTCGATGGCGTCGCTGTCGTCGAGATCGGGCAGCAATCCCGGAAGCCGTCTCGCGAGAAGGGTCTTACCGACACCTGGCGCCCCGAGCATCGACACGTGGTGACCGCCCACCGCGGCTATCTCGAGGGCGAATTTTGCGTACGCATGGCCACGGACGTCGGCAAGATCGGGGTCTGGATCAGCAGCGGTCGGTGAGGCAAATTCCGGCATGGCAGCTGAAAGTTCGCGACCTGCAAGAACATCAATGAGGTGCACAAGATCGCGAACAATGATCACGGTGAGACCCGGAATGGTCGATACCTCGCGAGCATTGTCGGAACTCACGACCACGGTAGTGAGCCCGCTGCGTCGAGCGGCTGCAGCGGCAGCGATCGCGCCTCGCACGCCCCTCACCGAACCATCGAGCCCTAGTTCGCCAATGTAGGCGTACTCCTCGCGCACAGGTGCCTGCTCTGTGGCCGCGAGGATCGCCGCTGCAATAGCAAGATCGATTCCGGAGCCCTGCTTGGGAAGATCCGCCGGCGATAGCGCAATCGTCATGCGCGCACTCGGCCACTGCGCACCACTATTGGAGAACGCCGAGCGAATTCGCCAACGGGACTCCCCGATCGTCGTATCGGCAAGACCGATGACACCCACGGAGGGAAGCCCTTGGGCGATGTCGACCTCAATCCGAACTCGCTCACCTGTGACGCCGTTGAGGACGAATCCCCACGCGTGCGCGGTGGTCATGTCACTCAACTCCGGTGAGGTGCCTCAAGGAGGTTGACCCATCGTGGCGGCGCAGGATGCCGATCACGTCGATGCGTATGTGCGGCGCATGAATGGCATGTGCGTCGAGCCAGCACAGGGCGAGCCTGCGAAGACGACGCACCTTTCTCGCCGAAACTGCCTCGACCGGGTCACCATGGCGAAGGGAACTTCGCGTCTTGACCTCGCAGACGATAAGCGTGGACCCCTGCCTAGCGACAATGTCCAGCTCACCGAACTCGCATCGCCAATTGCGATCCACGATCGTGTAGCCGATCTCCGTTAGGTGATCGCATGCGAGTGACTCACCCATCGCACCGAGCGCATCCTTGGCCTTCATGGCACCTCCTGCACGCACGATTGCAGGGTGAGAATCGAGAAGTAAGCCAGTGCGTCAGCCCTGTGGACGGACGGCCACTTCGCCGTCGTTGTGGATAGCTACTGGATGTTCCAGGACAGGCGATGGAACTCGGTCACTCCCAGCTCGCGAATCGCCTGCTGATAGGCCCCACTGCGCACCGTGCCCTCAGTGGCCAACACCGCGATGCGATGTGATGCCGTCGCGGCCGCGGCGGCTGGTGATGTAGCCCGCGGCCTTCAGCGTCAGCAGGCGGGCCTGTTCGATGGCGATGCGCGAATCGGCGATGCGTTCGTGCCAGACGCTGTGCTCCGACAACGGCTTGCCGAAGGCGACGCGCGACTGGAGGCGGCGGGCCATCTTGCCCAGCGCTTCTTCCGCCACGCCGATGGTGCGCATGCAGTGGTGGATGCGGCCCGGCCCGAGGCGGCCTTGTGCGATTTCGAACCCGCGGCCTTCGCCAAGCACGACGTTGGAGACGGGGACGCGGACGTTT
>CALFIA010000053.1 GCA_937876275.1 uncultured Actinomycetes bacterium
ACACTCTTTCCCTACACGACGCTCTTCCGATCTGATGAGCACGAACGTGACTGTCGGCTTCTCAGCGAGCGGCGCACCCACAGGCGACTTGATCCGCGGCGCCGAAGCCGCTGCTCCGTGCACGCAGTCTGGGCACTGGAAGCCGACCGAAGCGCTGATCATGCAGTCAGGGCAGATGGAACGGGCGCAACGGGTGCACTTCACGTAACTGACGCGATCAGGATGACGAAAGCAGACAGGCGCAGATGCCGAAGCACCTGCGCCTGTCATTGCATCTGTCATGGGGTGGTGGATTACTAGGAGCGATCGATCGTGACCGAATTGATCACGATGTTCTCCTTCGGACGATCCTGAGCTCCCACCGGTGCTGCCGCAATGGCATCAACGACATCGCGTGAAGCCTGGTCAGCAACCTCACCGAAGATGGTGTGCTTGAAGTTCAGCCATGCAGTCGGTGCCACGGTGATGAAGAACTGCGAGCCGTTGGTGTTCGGGCCGGCATTGGCCATGGCCAGGAGGTACGGCTTGTCGAAGACGAGCTCGGGGTGCGGCTCATCCTCGAAGCGGTAGCCCGGGCCGCCGGTGCCGGTGCCCAGGGGGTCACCGCCTTGGATCATGAAGCCGGAGATCACGCGGTGGAAGATCGTGCCGTCGTACAGCGGCGCTGAGCTCTTCGCATTGAGCTTCGGGTTGGTCCACTCCTTGGTGCCCTCAGCGAGCTCCGTGAAGTTACGGACAGTCTTGGGGGCCTGATCAGGGAACAGGTTCACCTTGATGTCGCCCAGGGTGGTGTGCAGGGTTGCAGTCAGTGTCATGACTCAATCCTGTCACGGGTGGGTGAAGTGTGCGCCCGGCGGGCTAGCGACCGCTGACTTCCGCACCCTGCCAGGTCAGAGTTCGATTGCAGACGAATCCACCGGTGCCTGCATTCGGCCATCGGGCCCAACTAGAACTCCACCCCGCGCGGCACGACTCAGCCTGGGCGCGCCCATAAGCCTGCATCCAGTCAGGTGGCGACTGTGTTGACGATGGAGATCCGCCGACTGCACCATTCTGAAGCGTGTAGATCGTGTGCGATGCGGCAAACATCTCGAAGGCCGCTACGTACGTGCCTTGCGACAGACTTGGGCTCACCACGAAAGTCTGGGGCCATCCAGAGAAGGACGTCGGATACGAGGTGAAGAGTGCTGCGTTCACAGCAGTCGCACCAGGCGCATTGCCGCAATTATTCGTGAAGACGAGATCGTCGCCTGGCGCCACCGTCAACGTGACTGGGGCATTCGAAAAGCAGTCATAAATCAAGTTCTGGGTCGCGGCATTCGCCGCAGTTTGGCCGCTCATGAACGCCATGACGAGAAATCCCTTCACAGCAACCACGGTTAACGTGCGAACGCTTCTCATACCCAACGGTCCCACAGTTCACACACACCGCAAGTCGGCCTGGATCAGACGTTCACCCGAGGCATTCGCTGTTGCTCGAACTACAGCCCATGCGCGGCAACGACCTCGTCAATGCGCACCTTCTGATGCGGCTGCAACGGCTGATCGGGCAGGGTCGAGACGCCGCCGAGGGGGTCTTCGACTCCGCTACGCACGCCTGACATTTGTTCGAGCACTGCGACACCGCAGTAAGGCACGTAGAACGGCGAGTAACCACCCTCGTGGGTCATCATGATGCGGCCCTCACAGAGTTCGTCGGCGGCCTCCATGAGCACCGCGGTCATTTCGCGATAGCCATGTGACGTGACGATCATTCGGCCGAGTTGGTCATAGACGCTTGCATCGAAGCCTGAGGGCACGACGATGATCTGCGGTTTGAAGCGGCGCAGAGCAGGAACGACAACGCGCTTCATGACCTCGACGTAGGCACCGTTACCTGAGCCGGCCGGCAGCGGCACGTTGATCGCGAATCCCTCGCCTGCACCTTCGCCCTTCTCGGAGATGCTGCCGCTCGAGCGTGGGTAGAGATCGTCCTGGTGGATCGAGATGGTCAGTACGTTCGGATCGTCATAGAAAATCGACTGCGTGCCGTTGCCATGATGGACGTCCCAGTCGACGACAGCAACGCGCTCGATACCGCGATTGGCGCGCGCATGAGCGATGGCAATGGAGGCATTGGAGAAGATGCAGAAACCCATGCCGTTCTCACGACGAGCGTGGTGACCCGGCGGGCGTATCAGCGCATAGGCATTCGTGACAGTGCCATCGAGCACGGCGTCAATAGCTGCGATCGCACCGCCTGCCGAGAGAGCTGCGATCTCGTAGCCACCGTGGCCGAACGGTGATTCACCGTCACCGGCATCACCTCCCTTGACGTTCAGGCTCTGCTTCTTGATGTCCTCGAGGTGCTCCTTCGTATGAATGCGAAGGATCTCCTCCTCGGTCGCCGGGCGCGCCTCAATGCGCGTGAGGTGCTTGGCGAGACCGGAGACTTCGACCAGCGCAGCAAACCGCACCTTGCTCTCCGGTGACTCGACATGCGTGTACGGCTGAACGAGACCGCCGGCAACCATCAGGCCCGCGTATGTGCCTGTGTCATGCCAGCCGTAGAGCTCATTCCAGACGAAGCCTGTTGCCATCTCAACTCCCCGCAGTCACGTCCGGACTAGGTCCAGGACTTCTCTTCCTGATTCCAGGCGCCACCGGGCAGCGAGCCCGGCTTCTGGAAGGCGTCAAGCACGTTCTTCATCACCTGCGAGACGTTGTTCTCGAAACCGAATGACGGCAATGCGCTCATCCACGCGATCGAACCGGTCGAGAACACTGCTCCGTCGTTCGCTGCGGTGAAGTAGGTCATGTCGGCTCGCACGGTGTCACTTTGCGTGCCCAGGGTTCCCGGGTGATTAAACAGGATGTCCTCGACGACACCAGCGTAGTTGTCGCTCCAACTGGTCGAGGAAGCGAGCAACTTGGTATGCGGCGGAGTACCGAGTTCGAGGTCGTAGCGCTCTGTCTCCAGACCTGCTGCACCACCGAGTGCCAGGCCGAAATCACCGAATACCTCTCCCTCAACGCCGTCGAAGATCCACGACACCGACTTGTGATAGCTGTCGGGCATGCGCTTGTACGGATGGCATTCGTCGAAACCCTGAGTGGTGAAGCCGACGCCGGTGAGCTTCTGCGGTGGGCGCGCACGATTGCGCCAGATGCCACCCTTCTCCGCACTTGTCTGGTGGTAGTACTCACCGGGCTCTGCCTGCCAGGCACGCATGCCTGCCTCGCCCTTGCGAACCTCCATGAACTCCGGCTCGCCCTCGCGGTACGACACCACCCAGTAGAAGCCGTTGCCGCCCAGGTACATCAGGCGGCCACCACCGGCGATGTAATCCTCGAGATCGTTCAGGCCTTGCTCGCTCCAGTACTCAGGATGTGAGCCGGTGAGCACGACCTTGTAGTCCTTGAGGAGATCAGGATTCGCGGCAAGGTCATGATCGGTCGCGACGTCGTAGCTGTAGTTCTTGTTCTCAAGCCACGCGATCGTCGACAGATCGCGCGGGTACTGCCACGTGGTGCCGATTGCCGAGCTGCGCCACTTCGGGCGAATGTTCAGGATCGGGCGCTTCCATGAGGTGTAGCAAACACCTGCGCCATCGGCCCAGTGGTCGTACGTCGATCGACCGTACTTCGGATCCTGGTAGTAGTCGGCTTCCTTCTCGGTCAGAACTGCGGCGTGAGCGAGAATTGCCTGACCGACGGGCACGTGATGCACGATCATCTCGTTCGCATAGGCCAGGTACGAGTTGGTAGGCATCAGGTAGAGAATCGGCGCCGTCGCCTCAGTGGGGCGGATGAAGAATGTGATGTGATCCTCGACCTCACCGATGGTGACGCGAATGGCGTAGGCCCCGCTGCGAGTTCCGGCTGGAATTGTCCAGCTCAGGGTTGCGTCCCACTCGCAGTCCATCACTGCGTCGTCGTGGAATGCGATTCCGCCGTATTCACCCGGTGCTACCCGCCAGTCATCATGCTTACCCGACCAGTTGTACCCAGTCATGGCACGCACCGGACGCTGAATTCCCATGCCATGCAGGCCATGAGGGCCTTGATCGCGCACGACGTCATCGATGCCGTCGGGGCCGTAACCATCAGTGGTATCCCAGAACACCAATGGATCAGCAATCACTCCGCCGTTGTCAGCAAGAGCCTTCATCTCATCGAGGGAAAGTGCCCGGCCAACGATGCCGCTGCGATCGATCTTGCCGTTGTACTTGAAGTCGCGGAACATACCGCGAACCGCTGCGGAGTTGGTCGCTGCTCCCCAGTAGAACGGACTCGTAGCAACGCTCGGACTCACGCGGAGCTTCTGCTCAACCGTTGCGGTGTGATCGAAGGGCGCCACGCGACCCAGACGACCGTTGTAGGGGTTCACGACAGCTTGCTGATGAAGCAGTGTCTTGCCCGACTTCGCATCGAAGCTTGCCGCGACGAAATACCAGGTGTGATGAACAAGCGGGATCTCTGATGCGATTTCGTCCGAGTCCTTGCCATTGGCTACCCAGAAGGCCAGTCGACTGTGAGCGTCAATGCCCAGCGCGTAGCCGGCATTCTCCGGAAGTGAGTAGCGACCGAGAAGAACCTGGCGACCGTTGTCGGGCATGGTCGGGAAGATGTAGGAGTAGATGGTGAATGAATCAGTCAGGCCGAGCAGGTTGCCGGAGTCTTCCACGACGACCGCATTGCCATCGTTCACGAATTGCTTGGTGACCGCGTGCGACCCGGAGATCGCAGACGGAATGACCTCCTCTATGAAGCCAGGCCCTTCGGGATGCTCGTCGCCATGAATGACGCGTACGACCTCGACCTGCGCCTCGAGGGCGTTGTCGACACTGATCTGCACGTTGACGGTGTCGCCCGGCGCGTAACTCACCTTGTCGGTGTATCCGGTGATGGAAATCGTGGCCATCGTTACTCAGCTCCCGTCATGATGCCTTCAAATCATTGATACGTCGCATGAATACGGCGTGATAGGCCTCATCAAGCGACCCATAGGTCTTGTCGTCGACAATGCGCGGCGGAACGCCAGGAATACCGCTGAGCGCCACCACGCGATAGCTCTGGAAAGGCACTTCGGTGTACACCGCGTACTTGTCGGGAATCGGTGCCTTGCGGAAGTAATTGAGGATCCGCTCTAGGTGATCGGAATGCTGGCCAAGCGGCGAGCGCCGATGCTCCTCGATGATCTCCGAAGTGATCCAGCCGCGCAGCTTCTCGCGCAGTTCACGCTCGAAGGTTCGACCTGCGATCAGCGATTTATCGTGGATGTCCGGCGCCTGCTGCGGCAGGTACTCGGCGTACTTCGTGGTCTGCGCAGCGCGGTGCAGGGCCTGCCGACGTGTACGTATTTCCCTCAATTGCTCCTTGAGACCAAAGAGGCCGTTGCGCGTGTAGAGCACTGAGAGAAGTGCGAGCACGCCCGCCAGCACGATGCGCCAGGGTCCCCAATCGGTGAACCACTGGGTAATTCCGACGACGATCACGGTGCCGATCACTGCGCCTTCGGCTCGACCAAGACCTCCGATGACGATCATCGCAAGCATCAGCAGCAGGAGGTCGAGGCTGAAGATCTGCAGCGACGTGCCGCCGATGTAGGTCGAGTAGAAGGCCCCCAGTGCACCGAGCACGCCCGAGGCCACCATGAACACGATCATGCGAGCGCGCTGCCAGTCGATACCGATCGCCGACGCGAATGACTCGTCCTCCTTCGACGTAGATGCGGTCTTGAGCAGAAGACCGATGCGGCCGCCATTGATCCATCGGAACACTGCCAAGGCAACGAGCAATGCAATGAACGTCGTGAGGAAGGCCAGGGTCTGGCCAAGGCGTGTCGTCAGCATGTCAGAGGGCACGATGCGGCCGGCGCCGAACAGCGCGCCGTTGAACTTTCCGCCCAGTGCCTCGTTCTGCGTGACGAAGTTGCGGCAGAACTCGGAGAGTCCGAGAGTCAACAGTGCGTAGTAGAGACCATCGAGACGTCGAGCCGGAAGGCTGATAAGGAAGCCCATCGCGATACCCAGCACCAAGCCCACCAGCAGCATGAGCGGCCAGGGCAAGCCGAAGGTGATGGAGAGATACGCCGCGCCATATGAGCCAACGCCCACCGTGGCGAGAGTCGCAAACGACTGAAGACCGGCGGTGCCGATGATCAGAGTCCACATCACGTTGATGGCGGCGTAGATGCAGATGATGCCGAAGAGCGAGAGGAAGCGCTCCGAGCCGACCGCGGTTGGAATCGCGGCAAGAAGGAATAAGCCAAAAAGCCAGAACAGCGGCTTCTTGTCGGTCAGCACAACCTCGCGCTTGAGGGTCTTGGGATTGAACTGGCCTGAGAGCTTGAGAACGGATCGCTTCGAGCCGAAGTAGCGGCGGCGGCGCAGTACACGATCTGGGCGCGCCGGCCAGGCCGGCCGCCAGGCGCGCCGGCCGATGAGGTGCTTGGTCTGAGGAGAACTCGATGTCTTACTCACGGACATCCTCCAGAAGGCCACCAAGACCGCGGGGACGGAAGATGAGGATCAGCACGACGATGCCGAAGAGCACGAAGGGCACCAGTGACTGAGCGAGGTAACGCGCGGTCAGCGCCTCTGCGAGACCGACAATGGCCGCCGCGATCACGGTTCCCGGGATCGAGCCGAGGCCACCGGCCAGCGAGAT
>CALFIA010000054.1 GCA_937876275.1 uncultured Actinomycetes bacterium
TTCATGGGCTCGTCTGTCTCGTCCGAGACCACGGCCGCGGCCGTGGGCGCGGTCGGTGAACTTCGCCGCGATCCGTTCGCAATGCTTCCGTTCTGTGGTTACAACATGGCCGACTACTGGGGTCATTGGCTCAAGGTGGGCAAGCAGACCTCGGCCGACAAGCTGCCGAAGATCTACGCGGTCAACTGGTTCCGCAAGGACGACTCGGGCAGCTTCCTGTGGCCGGGTTACGGCGACAACTCGCGTGTGCTCGAGTGGATCATTCGACGACTCGAGGGAGAGGCTGAGGCGGTTGACAGCCCGATCGGTCGGATGCCGGAGACCTCAGATCTCAACCTGGATGGTCTCTCCATCAGCGACGCACAGCTCGAGCAGCTCTTCGCGGTGAGCCCCGATTCCTGGCTCGCCGAGTGCGATCTCACCGCCGAGTACTTCGCCAAGTTCGGCGAGCATCTGCCGACCGAGCTGAGCAGCGAGCTCGAGGCACTGCGCGGTCGACTCGCAAGTGCGTAAGCATCACGAACAGCACGAAGGGGCGGCCGATGGCCGCCCCTTCTGCATTAGCCTCGAGTTCTATTTCGACAAGGTAGCCACCAGCACGGCCTTGATGCTGTGCATGCGGTTCTCGGCCTGCTCGAACACGATGCTCGCGGGTGACTCGAAGACCTCATCGGTGACCTCGACGCCGCCGGTAAGGCCGAAGTCGGCCTCGACCTTTCGGCCGACGGCGGTGTTGGCATCGTGAAAGGCCGGCAGGCAGTGCATGAACTTCGCGTCGTCACGACCGGTGAGTGCCATGAGCGCGGAGTCGACGCGATAAGGCGTCAGCAGTGCCACGCGTGATGCCCACACTTCCGCAGGCTCTCCCATCGACACCCACACATCGGTATGCACGAACTGCGCGCCAGGAATGCCGATGGACGGATCGTCAGTCAGCGTGATGGTCGCGCCGCTCTCGGCTGCGCGCTCGGCGGCGAGTGCCTGCACCTCGTCACTTGGCCAGAGTTCCTTCGGTGCGACGATGCGCACGTCAGCGCCCATGATGGCGCCCATGACCAGAAGTGAGTTGCCCATGTTGCTGCGCGCATCACCGATGTAGGCGTAGGCGAGTTGACCGGGTGCTGCATGCTCGCGCATGGTCTGGAAGTCAGCAAGCATCTGCGTTGGATGCCAGTCATCAGTGAGGCCGTTGAATACGGGAACTGATGAATACTCGGCAAGCTGCTCAACGTTTGCGTGCGCAGCGCCGCGGTACTCAATGCCGTCGAACAAAGAGGAGAGCACGCGAGCGGTATCGGCCACTGATTCCTTATGGCCAATCTGTGAAGTACTCGGGTCGAGAATGCTGACGTGACCGCCCTGATCGCGCATGGCGACCTCGAACGAGATCTTGGTTCGGGTGGAGGTCTTTTCGAAGATAAGCGCGATCTGCTTACCGACCAGGCGCTGCTTCTCGGTGCCCGCGGCTCGTGCCGACTTGAGTTCGGCAGCAAGGTCGAGCAATGACTCAAGCTCAGCGCGGGTGAAGTCAGACTCCTTGAGGAAGTCGCGTCCGTAAAGCGTCATTGGCCAACGCTACCGCCCGTAGGCGCGAGCCTCCGAATCCAGGTGGCCGACCTGCACGTGAATGCGTGACCTCATCAGGCGACGCGCGGGTTCCTTTCTCGACCAGGATAGAGGCGGCCCGCTCGGGGAACGCGTTCAAGAAGGGCATGCTGATGACCGGCATACGACTCCTGGATCCGCCGCATAAGGGGATTCGTCACCTACTCGGCCAGTTCAGCTTGGTTGCAGGCCGAACCGACTTCACCGACATGGTCGAACTCGCTGAGCTTCGTGACCAGGCGCATCGAGTGCTGACCTTGCTCGAGGAGCACGCCCGCAATGAGGATGACGTCATCTTTCCCATGCTGGAAGCAAAGGTCCCAGGTTCCACGTCTGCTCTTCACGACGACCATTCGTTGCTCGATGCCTCTCTTGAGTCGATTGTGTCTCGGCTCGATGCGATGGACGGCACTTCGTCGCGTGAGGATGCGCACGCGCTGTATCTCGATGTCACCGAATTCCAGGCGAAGTACCTGCTGCATCTGGTGCGCGAGGAGCGCGATTTCGAGCCGCAATTGTGGCCGCACTACACCGACGACGAACTTCGTGCCGGCGAGGCAGTCATTGCGCAGACGATGAGCCCTGAATTACTCATGGCATGGTTCACGGTGTGCGCTCCGGCGCGCACGATCACCGAGAACCGCGAGGTGCTGACGAACGTGAAATGCGTACTTCCCCCGGAGGTATACGCAGGCATCATCGAAACGCTGCGTCCTGAATTTCCCGCAGGTCGGCTCGAGACGATTCTCGAGGGCGTGGAGTAATTCAGGAGAGGCCGAGGGATCGAGGGCTCACGGCAAGGGCGATGTCGCGCTCGGCTACTCGCAAGCCGTCACCCTTGGCGCGCGGGTAGTTACGCGAATCCAATCGAGAGTAAATGCGCTCGCGCTCTTCCTCCGAGAGGCCTCCCCACACTCCGTACGGCTCACGGGCACGCACTGCGTAGTCAGCGCAATCAAGTCGCACCGAGCACGCAGCGCACACCTGCTTGGCCGTTCGGTCACGCCTCACTCGTGCGGAGCCGCGCTCATTTTGCGGATGAAAGAAGATCAATGGATCGACATGGCGACACGAACCTCGCTCCTGCCAGAACCACTGTTCATCCACCGGTACTTGGGCCAAGGGCTGCTGCGGCATGGTCCCCACTCCTTCTGCCGTGTGAGTTGTGCGTTCACTCATGACGGTAAGGCCAGGGGAAACCTCATTCGGCGGAATGACCGTCCTGACCTCGGGCTAATGACCGAGGGGCGTGGGCGACAGCTAGCGAGCGCCAGGTCAGCTACTCAGCTGGCACGCCGTCGCCCTGGGCGGCGATCTGCGCCCTGACGTCATCCATGTCGACCTCGCGCACCTTCGCTACGAGGTCAGCGAGCTGCGCTTCGGGGAGCGCGCCGGGGTTTGCATAGAGAACGACACCCTCGCGAATGGCCATCAGCGTGGGGATCGAGGTGATGTTGAAGGCGCCGGCAAGCTGCTGCTCTGCTTCGGTGTCGACCTTGGCGAAGACGATGTCGGGATTGGCCTCGGAGACCTTCTCGTAGGTCGGTGCGAATTGCCGGCATGGCCCGCACCAGGCGGCCCAGAAGTCGATGAGCACGATCGGGTTTCCGCTGACCGTGTCGTTGAAGGTTGCCTCGGTGATGTCTGTGGTGGCCATGGATCAAGACTAGGGACGGCCAGCCAGGGTCGCCGCGCCGGATCTAGAATTACCTTATGGCTGATCACGTGATGTCGACCCCGCTGGATGCCCCGTCGATTGAGGGCAGCACCCTGCTCGAGGAGCGAACTGAGTTCAGCATCGATGAGGGCGACCACGAGCGCTTCGCCCACTATGTCGAGAAGGCCAAGATCATGGAGAGCGCTGTCACCGGCATTCCGGTGAAGGCTCTCTGTGGCAAGACTTGGGTTCCGAACCGCGACCCCTCTCGCTTCCCGATTTGCCCGGAGTGCCAGGAGATCCATGCCGGTCTGCCGCGAGGCGGCGGCGACAAGGACTCCTGATCGACAATTCGGTGCCGGAGGTCGATGCGGCGCCACATTCGGTTTGGCACGGTGACCTCGCGCCGATCACGATCGGCGTCGTTGTCCTCATCACTCTCAATGCGTTCGAGGCCATCGGTTCCAGCACTGCAATGCCGGTGGTGGCGCGCGAACTCGGAGTGCTGCCTGACTACACCTGGGCTTTCAATGCCTACACGGTTGCTTCTCTGTTTGCAATGGTGGTCGCCGGACTGTGGGGTGACGCGCGTGGGCCGCGTGGCCCGCTACTGGCGGGCATTGCCTGCTTCTTCTTCGGTTCAGTGACCTCCGGTGCGGCTGACGGCCTTCCGCTCCTCATCATCGGTCGAGGATTGCAGGGGATGGGTGGCGGAGCCTCGATCGTGGCTGCATATCTCCTGATTGCGCGCGCTTATCCAGAGAGCCTGCGCCCGAAGGCATTCTCGGTGCTCTCGGCTGCATGGATCGTGCCGTCGATCGTTGGCCCGTTCATTGCCGGATGGCTTGCAGATTCGATGAGCTGGCGATACGTCTTCTGGGTGGTGCCGATTCTCATCATTCCCGTGGCGTTGCTGCTCATCCCACGGGTTGGCCCGTATCAAGGCGGTGAATCGCATCCGAAGTGGCGATCGCGTCTACTCGCGGGAGTGGTCGCCACCATCGGACTCTTCCTCCTGCAGGACGGTGCCTTGCGACTGTCAGCCTTCGGCTACACCGAAGCAGTTCTTGGTGTCGCAGTTCTGCTGCTCGCAGTGCGCAAGGTGCTACCTGCTGGTGCACTCGTGCTTCGCCGTGGCCTGCCGTCGAGCGTCATGATGCGTGCGTTCTTCGCGGCCGCGTACTTCTCGGCGGAAGTGTTCATTCCGCTCGCGCTAGTGCAGATCAGAGGTCTCAGCACCACTATGGCCGGCCTGACGATTGCTGTCTCGGCCGTGGCGTGGGCAGGAGGTTCCTACCTTCAGTCTCGACTGTCTGCCTCTGACGATCGCTCGAACACGGTTCGTCTGGGTGCCGTGATTCTTGCGATATCCATCGCGACGGTGCCGTTGTCACTTCTCGCTTCGTGGCCAGCGTGGATTGCGGGAGTTTCCTGGGTGTTTGCCTCAGCCGGCATGGGCCTGGCCGTGCCGTCGATCTCCGTGCAGGTCTTCCGACTCTCGCCCGAACAGGACCAAGGGGTGAATTCCGCGGCAATTCAAATTGTCGATGCCGTGGGGTTCTCGGTGGCGGTTGCAGTTCTCGGAATCGGGTATGCCACGGCGGTCGCACACGGTGGCGCGACCGCGGGCACCTTCACCGGTCTGTGGCTCGCCTCGGCGGCCGTGGCGGTCGTCGCGGTCCTCCTGGCTGGGCGTATGCGCCCCGGCATTCCTCGCTAGGTGGGGGGAGAAGGGCATCTGAGAGGATGCCCATGGAAGATTTCCACCGAAGGAGAGTCATGTCGCGTCGTCTGCTTGTACCCGTCCTGGCCATCGCCGCCTCGAGCCTGCTGCTCGCCGCCTGTGGTCAGTCATCTACCTCGTCGACAGCGTCCACTGCGGCTGCTTCGACCTCTGCCTCCGCAGCCGCGACCGATGAGTGCGCGCCCGCGAACCTGACCACGGTCACCGGCGGTCAGCTCACTATCGGCACTGACTCACCGGCCTACCCGCCGTACTTCGTCACCGATGACACCACCAAGGAGAACGGTGACCCGGCTAGCGGCCAGGGCTTCGAGTCGGCTGTCGCCTACGCCGTTGCTGACGGCCTCGGCTTCACCAAGGATCAGGTGAAGTGGGAGGTCGTGCCGTTCAACTCCTCTTACGCACCTGGCGACAAGAACTTCGACTTCGACATCAACCAGATCTCGATCACGCCCGAGCGCCAGAAGGTCGTCGACTTCTCCGACGGCTACTACGACGTGAACCAGGCGGTTGTCGCACTTGCTGACTCGCCGATCGCCAACGCCACCACGCTCGCCGAGCTCCAGAAGGCGAACCTTGGTGCTCAGGTGGGAACCACCTCGGCGAAGTTCATTGACGACGTCATCAAGCCCACCAATCAGGCACAGATCTTCAACGACACCAATGATGCCAAGAGTGCAATGCAGGCCGGCCAGATCGACGGCCTGGTTGTCGACCTGCCGACCGCCTACTACATCACTGCAGTCGAGATCGAGAACAGCAAGATTGTCGGCCAGTTCGCTGCACAGGCAGGCTCGGAGCAGTTCGGCATGCTGTTCGCCAAGGGCAACCCGCTAGTCACGTGCGTGAACAAGGTCCTCGCCGATCTCAAGGCCTCCGGCGAGCTTCAGAAGATCCAGGACCAGTGGCTCGCAGGCGAGTCCGCTCCGTACATCAAGCAGTAACACCAACGCAGGCGAAGGCTCTCGGTAGTCTTCGCCCGTGAACGCTCCTTCGCCCGGCACTGAGGTCGCCTACGTCGACCCTCAGCGCCGGGCGTTGGTGCGTCAGCGTGCCCGGCGCAATGCGCTCGTGGGCATGGCAAGCCTGATCGGATTCGTCATCGTCATCTCGGTGATCGTCTCGCGCACGCCCGGCTGGCCTGTCGTTCAGGAGACCTTCTTCAACGGCGAGGAGTTCGTCAAGACCTTCCCTGGCTTGCTCAGCGCCTTCATGCTCAATGTGCGCATCTTTGTCATCGCCGAGCCACTCATCTTGATCCTGGGGCTCCTGGTTGCACTGGCTCGCACACTGCAGTCGCCGATCTTCCTGCCCGTGCGGGTGATCGCCACGTTGTACGTCGACATCTTCCGAGGCATCCCGACCATCCTCGTGATCTTCCTGCTCGGCTTCGGAATTCCCGCATTGCGACTGACGGGTGTTCCTAACGGCGCGATCTTCTGGGGCACGGCCGCGCTCGTGCTCTCCTATGGCGCCTATGTCGCCGAGGTCTTCCGCGCAGGTATCGGGTCAGTGCACCCGAGTCAGCAGATGGCCTCGCGGTCACTCGGACTCAGCTCGTGGCAGACCAATCGCTACGTGGTGCTGCCGCAGGCGATCCGCAACGTCATCCCGCCCCTGCTCAATGACTTCATCTCCCTGCAGAAGGACACCGCACTTGTTGCCGTGCTCGGCCCCATCGAGGTGCTGCGCCAGGCTCAGATCGATACTTCGTCATCGTTCAACTACACGCCCTACGTCGGCGCAGCACTGATCTTCATCGCGCTCACCATTCCGATGACGCGCTTCGCCGACTGGGTGCAGGAGCGTTCGAGTCGTCGACGCCGCGCAGGGAGTGACTCATGAGCGAGTCCATGCACGCGTCGATGCTCGAAGTCTCGGGAGTCTGGAAGTCCTTCGAGGGTCATCCGGTGCTTCGCGGGCTCGACATCACGGTGGGTCACCATCAGGCCGTGGTGCTCATCGGTGCATCCGGCTCGGGCAAATCAACATTGCTTCGCTGCATCAACGGTCTGGTCTCGGTCGATGCGGGCCGCATCGTGCTTGACGGCGCGCTTGATGTCACGTCATTCGATACCGACATGGATGCCGCGCGGAGGCGCATCGGCATCGTCTTCCAGTCGTACAACCTCTTCCCTCACATGAGCGTGCTCGACAACGTGGCGCTGGCCCCGCGAAAGGTTCTGGGCAGATCCAAGGCCGAGAGCATCGATGCAGCACGTGCACTGCTCGCGCGGTTCGGGCTTGAGGCAAAGGCAGATGAGTATCCGGATCGACTCTCGGGTGGTCAGGCGCAGCGCGTGGCCATCGTCCGCGCCCTGGCGATGGAACCCGAGCTGATGCTCTTCGACGAGATCACGTCAGCGCTCGATCCGCTCCTCGTGGGCGAAGTGCTGGAGGCAGTGCGTGAACTCAAGGAAACGGGTCTCACCTTGCTCATGGCCACTCACGAGATGGGCTTCGCCCGCGAGGTGGCCGACAAGGTGTGCTTCCTGAAAGACGGAATAGTCCTCGAGCAGGGGACGCCCGAAGTGATCTTCAGTGCGCCAGAGCGCGAGGAAACCCGCGAATTCCTCGCTCGTGTGCTGGGCTAAACGGGTGTCGTACGAGGGGATTTCTCTCTTTCGCCTCTAAAGTCGAGGCGTCGCGGGTGCATTCGGCACCCCACTCGCATGGAGGTACAACCCATGGCATCGGTAAACGCCGGTCCTTCCGAAGCACAGCTCGAGGCTGGTGCGCTCAATGCCATCGCCCGCAACTGGTGGATCGTTCTGTTCTTCGGCATCATCAGCCTGATCGTCGGCATCTTCTGCGTCATGCAGCCCGAGGACGCCATCGCGATTCTCGCCGTTCTCTTCGCCATCTGGCTCATCGTCACGGGCATCTTCTCGCTGGTTCGCGCGTTCTCGCACGGGCTCTCGGGCGGCATGCGCGCGCTCTTCATCATCTCCGGCGGCCTGTCGCTGATCCTGGGTGCCATCTGCTTCCGCGCCTGGGCACACAACGACAACGTCCTGCTCTCGGCATGGGTGCTCGCGATCTTCATCGGCGTGGGCTTCCTGTTCCGCGGCATGGCGATCCTGTTCGCCGGCATCGAAGGCAAGGGCCAGCCCGGTCGCGGCTGGAACATCTTCGCCGGCATCATCATCCTCATCGGTGGCCTGGTCATCCTGACCACGCCGACCACGGTTATCGCACTCGCCTGGGTCGTTGGCATTTGGCTGATCGTCCTCGGCATCTTCGAGATCATCAGCTCGTTCATGATCAAGGGTGCAGCCAAGTAATTCCGCACTTCGGTAGTGGCCTGCGTCGGATTCCGGCGCAGGCCACTACTTTTATGTCGTGGCATCCGAGACCTCGCAAACCCTCGACCGCGGTCTTCGCGTTCTCGAGGCTCTCGCCGACGCGCCTGAAGGGTTGACCGTTACCGAGCTCGCTGCTCAGCTCGACATCGGCCGCACCGTTGTCTACCGCCTCGTGGTCACTCTTGAGCAGCACGCGTTCCTGCGTCGATCACCTGATGGCAAGTGTCGCCTCGGCCTGGCAGTGCTCACGATGGGTCGACAGGTGCAGCCCATCGTGCGCGATGTTGCCCTGCCTGCTTTGCGCCTGCTCGCCGACGCCGTCGGAGCCACGGCTCACCTGACGATCGTCGACGGTGCCGAAGCACTGACGGCCGTGGTCGTGGAGCCCTCACGCTCTGACCTGCACGTCGCCTACCGCATGGGTGCCCGTCATCCGCTCGAAGCCGGTGCGGCCGGCCGAGCCGTTCTTGCTGCTCGCACGGCCGCGGGACGACCCCTCGACCCTGCGTGGATTGTCGCGACGAGCGAGGGCGCTCAGGGCGGCTACGGCATTGCCGTTCCGATCATTGGTGTTCCTGGCCTTGAGGGAAGCGTGGGTGTGGTGTCACTGCGCGAGCTCAACGAGGCAGAAGTAGGCCCACGTGTCGCGCGCGCGGCTGCCGAAATCGCCCGAGCGCTGCGCTAGTTGCAGCCGGCGATCACTGCCGTGAGTGCATCGATCGCCTGACGGGTCGACAGCTTCGAGTACTTCGAGGGGCGCTTGTTCACCATGATGGAGAATGCGCGCTGCGCGCCGTCGACACTCGAGGCAACGCCAGAGAGCGCGATGGTGTCGAAGAGCGTGCCCGTCTTCGCCCGAATCTTGCCGACAGCGCACTTACTGGCCTTGGTCACGTAACGGCCGAAGCCTGCCTTCAGCGTTCCGGTCTGACCCGAAACCGGCATTGCGTGATCGGCGTACATCTCCGCGAAGCGCGCCGGGTCGCCGGTCGCCGTGAGGGCAATGAGCTGGGTCAACGTGCTGGCCGTGAGGCGGTCCTTGCGCGAGACTCCGCTGCCGTCATAGAGCGACAGCGGTGCGGGATCGATGCCCAATTCGCGGAGGGAATCCTCAGCCGCCTGCTTGCTTCCCGCCCAATCCGCCGGAAGCCCGCGCTTCACGGCAACCTGGCGGTAGAGGGTTTCGGCGATGTTGTTCTCGGAGTCGAGGAGCATGAGGTGCACCGCATCGGCAGCCGTGTGCTTGGCATTCTCCGCGACGAGTGTTGCGTCGGCCGGTGCAGGCGCATCGTCACCGCGCGTGACAGTGAATCCGAGCGACTTCAGCTTCTTGTCGAAGACATCCACCGCATTCGACGTCGTGTCTTTCGAGTAGTCGTAGAGCCGTGCAAGCGCACGCACTGGCGCCACTACGTAAGGCGTGTATCCATTGGTCCATCCGGGTGCATTGCTCGGCGCCGGGAAGAGTGAGGAGTCGACATGCACGGTGATCGGTACAGATGCGTCGCGGCCCTTGGCAGTATCGACGGCGAGGTTCTCCAGGCTCTTGGTCGTGAGCATCGGATCACCGCCGCCCTTGATGAAGAGCTGGCCGGGGTCGGTGCCGGCCAGAACCTGAGTGCGGAAGGCGTAGTCGGGGCCGAGCTGACTGAGGGTGTTCACTGCGGTCACGAGCTTCATATTCGACGCAGGCCGTTGCGGATCATTCGGGTTATGGCTGTAAATCGTGGTTCCGGTCGTCAGGTTGGTGACGTTGATGACCACGTCACGGCCGAGTTTCGGACTCACCACGCGCTTGGCCAGCACCGAAGCGATCTGGGCATCCTGGGCGGCATAAGTCGCGGGATCAGCGACATCGGCAGCGTGCGCCACGGGGGCGACGACGATCGATGCGGCCAGGACGAGGGGAAGGATCAACCTGCGCATTAGTCCATCATGCGACAGGCCGAGCCCGGCAGCGTGTAGGGGGTACCGCGCCGCATGACGCACAATGGGTACATCCCCTCAGACTGGAGTCTTCCCTTGCGTCGCCTCATCACTGCCCTGGTCAGCGTGCTCGCCCTCACGGTGGCGATCTCACCTGCAGCACAGGCGACTCCGAAGAAGATCGTCACCGGCTGGATTCCGTACTGGATGGCCACTCCGGGGAATCCGGTCGGCGTGAACAACGCCATGGCCAACGCTGATCTCTTCAGCGAGGTGTCGCCCTTTATCTACTCAGCACTCGCCGCCGGCTCCAAGGGCGTGCGCGTTGCCCTGAACCCGAACTTCTCCAATGGAGCAGCAAATGCTGCCTGGGCCACCAATGCCCTGCACGGCGCGGGCATTCCGGTAATTCCTTCGATCGCTGATGGCTCCGGCAAGGGAGTCATGGCCGGAACCCTTGCGGATCCGGCAAAGCGCACGGCCCATGTGCAGGACATCGTCGCGACGGTCGTCAACAACGGATACGACGGCATTGATCTCGATTACGAGGTATTTGCCTTTACCGACGGAAGTGCCTCGTGGGCCGCGACCCAGCCGAACTGGACCGCATTCGTCAACGAGCTCGCCGGTGCCCTTCACGGTCAGGGCAAGAAGCTGTTCGTCACGATCCCCGGCCCCTGCAGCACCACGAACAAATGCGGCGGACAGAACGGCTACTGGGTATACAACATGGCGGGCATCGCACCTGCTGTCGATCGCATTCGCGTCATGGCCTACGACTACCACGTCAATGGTGCAGGCCCGATTGCCCCGATCAGTTGGGTGACCGCAATCGTGCAGTACGCCATTACAGTGATGGATCCGGCGAAACTGCAGATCGGCGTGCCGACCTATGGTCGGAGCTGGACTCAGAAGAAGTCCAACGGCAGCTATCAGCTCAGCGGGAACTGCCCGACCTCCTCCCAGGATTCCAAGGCGTACAGCGCGCTGACCTCGAAGTCAGCGGTGAATGACACCGATATCGCGAAGATCCTCGCGACCAACAATGTGCCTGCCACTGATGTGAAGTGGGACGACGCCGCACAGGAGAATTTCGTCGAGTACGACAAGGTCGTGAACTGGAGTGGTGGCAGTTGCACCGCTCGACGAATCATGTGGTTCGTCGGTCCGCAGGCCGTGCTGGTGCGCACCCAACTTGTGGGCACGTACGGCATC
>CALFIA010000055.1 GCA_937876275.1 uncultured Actinomycetes bacterium
GATTGGCGGCAATCCGCGCCGCCATCGCCCGCGACCTGCCCGCCAGGGCGCCAAGCTTTTTCTTTATGGATATCCAAGACGCCCAACTTGCCCCGTTTGCGACCCTTATGACAAGCAACCCCGCCGTCACCCAAGTGCAAACCGCCCCGATGCTGCGCGGCATTGTAACCCAGATCAACGGGCGCAAGGCGCGCGATGTGGTGGGCGATCATTGGGTGGTGACGGGTGATCGGGGGATTACCTTTTCCGATAGCCCGCCAGATGGCACCACCGTGACCGAAGGCGCGTGGTGGCCCAAAGACTATAAAGGCCCTGCGCAAATCTCTTTCGCCGCAACCGAGGCTGCCGAATAATGCTCGAGGAGGCTCTGCGTCATCTGGTGCAGGGGATCGTCGATCATCCCGAGGATGTCACCGTCACGGAGAAGAACCAGCGCCGCGGCAAGTGCCTCGACGTTCGGGTGAATCCTGACGATATGGGCCGAGTCATTGGCCGCGCCGGACGCACCGCTTCAGCGCTGCGTACGGTCGTCACCGCACTTAATAACGGTCGCGGTGTCCGTATCGATTTCCTTGACGTCGCAGAGCGCTAGCCGCTGATGCGCGTCGTCGTCGGACGCATCGGCCGTCCCCACGGAATCCGTGGAGAAGTCACGGTCGAACCGCGTACTGACGAACCTGAGGTGCGTTTCGCCCCGGGTGCCGTGCTGCTGATCGATCATCCGCGCAAGACGCTGGTGGTCGAGAGCATGCACTGGCACTCGGGGCGCATTCTTTTGGCCTTCGAGGGTGTCGAGACTCGCAACGAGGCCGAGGAGCTTCGCAATGTGCTTCTCGAGGTTGAGCGCGGAGACGATGAGACCCCCGAAGACCCCGACGAGTATTACGACAGCGCGCTCGTGGACTGCGCCGTGCATCTCGCGGACGGCGCCGCGATCGGCACCGTCGTCGATGTGATTCACCTTCCGAGCCAGGAGCTCCTCTCGGTCGAGACCCTAGACGGACGCGAGGTACTGATTCCGTTCGTGAGCGAGATCGTCCCGACTGTCGATATTCGCGGTCGACGCATCACCATCACCCCGCCCCCGGGCCTACTGGACGACTGATGCGCATCGACATCGTCACGATCTTCCCTGACTATCTCGAGCCCCTACGCCTGTCATTGGTAGGCAAGTCGATTGACGCGGGTGTAATCGATCTTCGCGTCCACGATCTGCGCGCTTTCACTCATGATCGACACAACACCGTCGATGACACCCCCTACGGCGGAGGCCCGGGCATGGTCATGTCTGCGCAGCCGTGGGGGGAGGCGCTGGATTCCATTCGCGAGAGCGATTCCGATCGGTCGCCAAGACTCATCGTGCCGACTCCTTCCGGAACCTCCTTTACTCAAGCGGACGCCCAGCTTCTTTCTCATGATGCGTGGCTCGTCATTGCCTGCGGCCGCTATGAAGGCATCGATTCGCGTGTCATGCGGCATTACGCAGACCGCGCTGACTGGTCGGGCGTCAGCGAACTCTCGATCGGAGACTACGTACTGGCCGGTGGTGAGGTTGCCGCGATGGTGATGGTTGAGGCAGTCGCTCGACTCATTCCCGGCGTACTCGGCAATCATGAGAGTGCGGTCGACGACTCATTCGCGCCCGGTGCCATGGAAAGCCTGCTCGAGGGGCCTGTTTTCACCAAGCCGCTGGAATGGCGGGGGCAGAACGTACCTGACGTGTTGCTCAGCGGCCACCATGCGAAAGTTGCCGCGTGGCGACGAGAGCAGGCTCTCGAGCGCACACGAGTTAACCGACCCGATCTGCTCAGCTGATCGCTGCCGTCACGATTGACTGCGCCTCGGCCTGGATCGCCGCCAGGTGCTCCGCACTTGTGAAGGACTCCGCGTAGATCTTGTAGACATCCTCAGTGCCGGACGGCCGAGCGGCGAACCAGCCGTTCTCGGTCATCACCTTGAGACCACCGATTGCTGCATGATTTCCCGGCGCCTCAGTCATGGTCGAGATGATCGGTTCTCCTGCGAGTGACGTAGCAGTGACCTGTGCGGGTGAGAGTTTCGCGAGCGCTGCTTTCTGCTCGCGAGTGGCCGCAGCATCGATGCGGGCGTAGGCCGGGTTGCCGAAGGTCTCGGTCAGTCGCGCATAGTGCTTACTCGGTGAGGATCCCGTTACCGCGAGGATTTCCGAGGCCAGCAGGCACGCAATGATGCCGTCCTTGTCGGTACTCCAGGCGCCGCCATCGAGACGCAGGAAGGATGCCCCGGCGGATTCCTCGCCGCCGAAGGCGACCGAACCGTCGAGCAGGCCCGGCACGTACCACTTGAATCCGACAGGTACCTCAAAGAGTCGTCGACCATGTGAGGCCACGACGCGATCGATCATCGAGGAGCTCACCACGGTCTTGCCGATCGCCGAATCATGGCGCCAGCCTTCTCGATGTGTGACCAAGTAATCGATGCACGCGGACAGGTAGTGATTGGGATTCATCAGCCCAAAGTCGGACGTCACGATGCCGTGGCGATCCGAGTCAGCGTCATTGCCCGTGGCGATGTCGAATTCCATTCGGCGTGCGATCACAGGTGCCATGGCGTGTGGCGACGAGCAGTCCATGCGGATCTTGCCGTCCCAGTCGAGGTGCATAAATCGCCAGGTGGGATCCGTCAGCGGGTTGAGCACGGTGAGATCGAGGCCGTAGGTCTCGGCGATGGCCGGCCAGTAGTCGACACTTGCACCACCGAGCGGATCAGCTCCGATACGCACCCCAGCCGCGCGGATCGCCTCCAGATTGATGACCTTCGGTAGGTCGTCAACATACGTGCGGAGATAGTCGTACCGCTGAGTAGTTGATGCGGAAAGCGCGGCCTCGAGTCGCATGCGCTTCACTGCACGAAGACCGCCTGCGAGCAGCTGATTTGCATGCGCCTGCACGACCGAAGTGATGTCAGTTCCCGCGGGGCCGCCATCCGGGGGGTTGTACTTAAAGCCGCCATCACGCGGTGGGTTGTGCGACGGGGTCACAACGATGCCATCGGCCCGTGCGCCATCGTCAGCGCGAAGTCCTCGGTTGTGAACCAAGATCGCATGCGAGATTGCCGGCGTGGGCGTGAAGCCATCGCGGGCGTCAATCATCACGGTCACGCCATTGGCTGCAAGTACCTCGAGCGCTGTGGACCAAGCAGGCTCGCTGAGGGCGTGGGGATCGCGCCCGATGAACAAAGGGCCGCCGATGCCGACAGAGGCCCGGTAGTCGCAGATTGCCTGGGTCGTGGCCGCGATGTGGTCCTCATTGAAGGCTCGGTCGAAAGCGGAGCCACGGTGGCCCGAGGTGCCAAAGGCCACCTGCTGGCTGATCTCTGCGACGTCTGGGTGCAGTTCGTAGTAGGCCGCGACTAGGGCGGGGATATCGACGAGGTCATCGGGCAGGGCCTGTAGGCCGGCGCGCGGGTGCATGGAGGGGCCTCCGTGTGAGTGCGGACGGGCCGATCGTGAGGCGATTCGGCCGTACGCCCAGGGTATGGCAGACTTGGTGGGCCCACGAGAGATTGGCGCGGCCTCTGCCATAGGGGAGAGCGCCATTCGTAGGCTCGTTCGACCTGTACGACCATCGAACCCCTCAACCGCGGTCGACCTATGGCGCCTGCAGGAAGTGATGATGCAATGAAGACTCTCGACTCCATCGACTCCGGTTCACTCCGCGACGACATTCCCGCCTTCCGTGCCGGCGACACCGTCAAGGTGCACGTCAAGGTCATCGAAGGCAACAAGAGCCGCGTTCAGGTGTTCCAGGGTGTGTGCATCGCACGCCAGGGTTCGGGCCTGACCGAGACCTTCACGGTCCGCAAGGTCTCCTACGGCGTTGGTGTCGAGCGCATCTTCCCGCTGCACACCCCCTCGGTCGAGAAGATCGAGCTGGTCAGCCGCGGTGACGTCCGTCGCGCCAAGCTGTACTACCTGCGTGAGCTGCGTGGCAAGAAGGCGAAGATCCGCGAGCTTCGCGACACTCCGAAGGCGAACGCCTAGCCTCACCCGCTTCGGGTCGAGCAGATGTCACTTTCATGAGTCGCGGCAAGAAGTCGTCGTGGTGGGATATTCCCGTCACCCTGGCGATCGCCGTTGGTGTGGTTCTCCTCATCACGACATTTGTCGTCAAACCGTTCTCCATTCCTTCGGGGTCCATGGAGAACACGCTGCTGGTCGGCGATCGAGTTCTCGTGAACCGAATGGTCTATCACTTCCGTGATGTTCAACGTGGTGACGTCATCGTCTTCGATGGCACGGACTCCTTCGTTCCGGCCGGTGACAAGCCGCAGCGCAATCCGATCAGCGGTGCGTTCACCTGGGTCGGGCAATCGCTCGGACTCATCCAGCCCGACAGCACAGACTTCATTAAGCGCGTCATCGGAGTCGCGGGCGATCACGTGGTCTGCTGCGACGTGCAGGGGCGCATCACCATCAACGGCGCACCTCTTGATGAGACGTACCTCTACACCGACGACGTCCCGAGCTATGACGACTTCGATGTCGTCGTGCCCGAGGGCAAGCTATGGGTGATGGGCGACCATAGGTCGAACTCGGCTGACTCGAGGTCGCACATGGGCGATCCTGGCGGTGGCTTCGTGCCGACGAGCAAGGTGATCGGGCGCGCCATGGTGGTTCTCTGGCCGCCTAGTGAGTTCAAGGTGCTCGGCATCCCGCCGGAATTCGACTCGATTCCCGCTCCTGCCTCCGCGAACTCCACCGACTGATCTGACACGATCTACGCATGGCTGTCTCCGCTCGTGAACCGATCGGTCAAGCCTCAGCCTCAGAGGTCCCGCGAGTTGAAGGCCGCAACCGTCGCGGCCGAGCAGTCCTCGAGACGATCATCATCATCACGATCGCGATGGTTGTCTCTGCGCTCGTGCGCGCCTTCCTCCTCCAGGCGTTCTACGTGCCGAGCGCTTCGATGGAATCCACGTTGATGCCCGGTGACCGAATCGTGGCGTCAAAGATCACTACCTCCGTCTCCGGTCCGCAACGCGGCGAGATCCTGGTGTTCAGCGATCCGGGTGGTTGGCTGCCTGAGGCTCCGGTGGAGAGCGGCGGCCTCGGCGGCGCACTGCGATCGGCACTCACTTTCATCGGATTGATGCCCAGCGACTCGGGGCATGACCTCGTCAAGCGGGTGATCGGCATTTCCGGTGATCGAGTGGCCTGCTGTGACGCGGCGGGACACATCGTCCTCAACGGAGTACCGCTCGAGGAGTCGTACCTATCAGGCGCGACCGATCAGGTTCGTTTCGACATCACGGTGCCGGCTGGAGACTTCTTCGTCATGGGAGACAACCGCGAAAACTCACGTGACTCGCGCTATCACCTGGATGTCGACAATGGCGGGGTTCCTGAGTCGAATGCAGTGGGGCGGGTCGTCCTCCGAGTCTGGCCACTCGACCGAATGGGAGTCGAGTCGATCCCGTCAATATTCGGCAATCCCGCCATCAGTGCTGGACGCTGATGTCCGCAGCACCCACCCTTGATCTGGAAGGCGAACTCTTCGACTCCGGTGTGCGCGTGCTCGCGAGCATCGATGAGGTGGGCCGTGGCGCGATTGCCGGGCCAGTGACAGTCGGGGTGGTCGCGATCTCGCGTCAGTGCGGTGAGCCGCCGTCGGGCATTCGCGACTCCAAATTGCTGTCGGCGGCCAGACGGTTGGCACTAGTTGATCCCATCAGCACCTGGGTAGCCGCTCATGCAGTGGCAAGCGCATCAAACGCGGAGATCGACAGTCTCGGCATCGTGGCTGCACTCAGACTCGCCGGCATCCGTGCGCTCCAAGTGCTCGAGATGAGCGGCGTTACTGCAGATGTCATCTTGCTTGACGGAAGTCACGACTGGCTTACGAGTGACTCGCTCTTCGATGACCCCTCGGGCTACCGCGTGCCGCCGGTTCGCACACAGGTCAAGGGCGACCTCACGTGCGCGTCGGTAGCCGCAGCGAGCGTGCTCGCGAAAGTTGATCGTGACGCGCAGATGACCGCACTCGACCAGCGATATCCGGCTTACGGTTGGTCGGGCAATAAGGGCTATGGCTCGCCTGGCCATCAGCAGG
>CALFIA010000056.1 GCA_937876275.1 uncultured Actinomycetes bacterium
TTCGATCACCGATCGCTCGTCGAGGCCACTGAACTCGGCGTTGCTCGCTACAAGCAACAGATTCCCGGCTCAACAAAGAGGCAGAGCCCGCACTGGAATCTTGATGTCATCGATCTGATGCTCAAGGAGGGCAAGGTTTACAAGCGCGACAGTCTCGCCGAACTCGCCGAGAGCATTCACGTGCCTGGCGGTGCGCTTCAGGCAACTGTGGATCGCATCAATGAACTCGCCGCTGCGGGGGAGGACCGCGACTACGTCAAGGACCCGAAGTTCCTGGAGCCGATCTCCGACGGGCCGTTCTACGCTGTTGAGGTGCGACCGGCCACCTGCTGTTTCACGGCATTCGGCGTGCGTATTGATCGCGATGCTCAGGTGCTCGACGAGAATGGGCGGGTGATTCCCGGGCTGTACGCGGCAGGTGAAGTGTGCGGCGGTGTCATCGGCCCGCGCTATGTCGGCAGCGGCAACTCCTACGGCAACTGCGTGACCATGGGTCGCGTGGCAGGGCAGACGGCGGCAGCTCATGCGCATTGATCCGCAGCAGCTAGCCGACCGCGAGGCGATCCGCGAGTGCGTCCTTCGCTATTCGCGAGGAGTCGACCGGCTCGATGCCGAACAGATGAAGAGTGCGTACTGGCCCGAGGCAACCGACGACCATGGCCGTTTCGTGGGCAACGGGCATGAGTTCGCCGACCGAGTGGTCGGTACTCATGATCGCTGGGCCGCTTCTATGCACTGCAACTACAACCACAGCATCGAATTCGACGATGCCACGCACGCCCGTGGCGAGATCTACAACGTCACCTACCTCCTCGCCAAGGACGGCGGCCCGTGGTCAGTGTGGCTGGGTCGTTACCTCGATCGTTACGAGTGCCGTGACGGCGACTGGCGCATCATTCATCGCACGTGCGTGCACGAGGGCACCACGACGATCGAAGGCGCACCGATGGCCGGCGACATGTCGAACTTCCGCACCGGCGATGCCGATCGACCCCGCGGAGAGACTCCGCTCGGTGCCTAGGTCTACGGACCGAAGGCCAGCGTCCACGCAGCATCGACGTCGGCATACGACGGAAAGCGACCCGCGAGCTCCAGCGAGATCAGGCCGTGCGCAGTTGCCCATTGCACTCGCGATCGATCCGGATCCCAGTCGGCGAGTTCCATGACCGGAACTGCGCAATCGTCTTCGAGACCTTCGGGGAGTAGATCGCGCAGCAGTGGTTGGTCATTCGTGATGCGGTACTGAGCCGGGTTTCGAATCGCCCAGCGTCGGTAGGCGAGTGCTGCAGGTAGATGCGGGGAATCCGGATGTCGCTTCATCGCACGACGCAGTGCGTCGGCACTCTCGATGAGTGCTCGCGCCTGCACGAGCGCGACGATCTCGTCGCGATTGGCGACGTGCTTGTAGAGACTCGGCGCGCTGACTCCTAGGCGAGCCGCGATCGCGCGCATGGTCAGGGCCTCGACGCCTTCCTCGGAGAGGAGATCCCAGGCGGCGTCGGAGATCTCCTGGATTCGCGTCTTGCGCACACTGGAAGCCTACTGCTAGGTTAACGCTGTTAACCACTTCAGGAAGGCAGTCATGGACGCGTCACCACACGGAGTCGATTGCACGGCACACACAGTCACAGGGGAGCCGAAGGCATGGCTGCGCCTCGATGGTCTCGTGCTGCTTGCGGTCTCAATCGGACTCTTCTTCACGACTGATCAACCGTGGTGGCTCATTCCGCTGATCATCTTCGTTCCCGACATCTTCATGGTCGGCTACCTCGGCAACACCCGCATCGGCGGATTCCTCTACAACGCCGGACACAGCTACTTCCTGCCGGCGATTCTCTCGCTGGTGAGCCTGTGGCAGCACAGCGAACTCGGACTTGCGCTGGGCCTGCTCTGGTTCGCGCATATCGGGATGGACCGCGTTGCCGGTTACGGCCTGAAGTATCCCGACAGCTTCAAGCACACGCACCTGGGGTCATTGGAGAAAAGCAAGAAGTAGCGGTTAGTCAGTTGCTGCAGCAGTTCCCGCGTAGCGCCCGAACACCATGATCGGGCCTAGCGTTCCGCCGGCACCGCCATACGCCATGGCTGTCGGAGCTGCAGCGACGTTGCCTGCGGCGTAGAGCCCCGGGATCACCTCGCCATTCGTGTCGAGTACCCGACCGCGGATGTCGGTGCGCGGGCCGCCGCTCGTGCCGAGGGTGCCGGAGTGCACGCGCACGGCGTAGAACGGTGCCTCGTCGATCGGGCCGAGGGTGGACTCAACTTCGAAGCGGTGGTTGCCGTCACCACTCCAGCGGTCATAGGCGCTCTTACCTCGGCCGAAGTCCTTGTCATCACCGCGAGCCACGAAGCTATTCCAGCGATCGATGGTGTGCTCGAGCTCGTCGGGATCAACATCGATCTTCTCCGCGAGTGCGCGGATGGAAGGTGCGCGCGTGATCCAGTCGGCAATCTGCTGGCCCGGGGGAGTGCCGAAGGAGCCGTAGGTGCGGGCATTGCGACCATCGAAGATCAGCCAGCACGGAAGGTTCACGTAGCTGAAGTCAGTGGAGTCGAGCTGATGGAAGGCGCCGCCGAGTGCGTTGTAGTTGCTGGCCTCATTGGTGAAGCGCTTGCCC
>CALFIA010000057.1 GCA_937876275.1 uncultured Actinomycetes bacterium
AACCGACAAAGGAGCACACGTGATCACCCGGATGTCCAGCCTCTTCCTCCGCACCCTTCGTGAGGATCCGGCCGATGCGGAGGTGCCCAGCCATCGGTTCCTGGTGCGTGCGGGGTACGTGCGCCGAGTGGCTCCCGGAATTTTCTCCTGGCTGCCGCTGGGCTATGAGGTGTATCGCAATGTCGAACGCATCGTGCGCGAGGAGATGAACGCTGCGGGATTTCAGGAGGTTCATTTCCCGGCGTTGCTCCCTCGTGAAGCGTACGAGGCCACGGGTCGGTGGACTGAGTATGGCGACACCCTGTTCAGGCTTCAGGACCGTAAGAATGCCGATTACCTGCTTGGTCCTACCCATGAGGAGATGTTCACCCTTATGGTGAAGGGCGAGTACTCGTCGTATAAGGACTTGCCGGTCACCCTCTACCAGATCCAGACCAAGTACCGCGATGAGGCACGTCCACGCGCGGGCATCCTCCGCGGCCGCGAATTCGTGATGAAGGACTCCTACTCGTTCGACATCGACGATGCCGGACTCGAGGCTTCCTATGCCCGTCATCGTCAGGCGTACATCGATACCTTTACGCGCCTAGGGCTCGAGTTCGTCATTGTCTCGGCTATGTCAGGCGCAATGGGAGGCTCAGCAAGCGAGGAGTTCCTGGCGCCGACCGTCGTCGGCGAAGACTCCTTCGTGCGTTGCTCAGCATGCAGCTATGCCGCCAATGTCGAGGCGGTCATCACTCCCGTACCTGCGTCACCTGATTTCAGTGCGCACCCGTCATCGCACGTTGAATCCACTCCAGACGCCGCCTCCATCGAAGATCTTGTGACCCTGTCCAATTCAACTGACGGCCTGCGTCGACCCGATCGCGACTGGACCGGCGCCGACACCCTCAAGGTTGTCATCTTCATGGTGACCGAACCTGACGGCACCCAGCGTCCACTGGCTGTTGGAATTCCGGGTGACCGCGAGGTTGATGCCAAGCGACTCGAGGCCGTCCTCCACCCGCGTGAGGCGCGTCCGTTCGAGGAGGCGGATTTCGCCAAGCATCCCGCGCTGGTGAAGGGCTACATCGGCCCAGGTGTGCTCGGGCTCAAGCAGGCTGCAGGAATCGAGTTTCTCGTTGATCCGCGAGTGGTGGACGGAACCTCGTGGGTGTCAGGCGCCAATGTGACGGGAAGTCATGTGTACGACCTGGTGGCCGGCCGTGATTTCATCGCTGACGGAACGATTGAAGTCGCTGAGGTGCGTGAGGGTGATGTCTGCCCCGAGTGCGGCGGCAGCTTGACGCTTGCGCGCGGAATCGAAATCGGTCACATCTTCCAACTCGGTCGCAAGTACGCCGAGGCCATGGGCTTGAAGGTCCAGGCAGAGACCGGTGAGCTCGTTACGGTCACGATGGGGTCATACGGAATTGGCGTGTCACGCGCAGTTGCGGCGATCGCGGAGCAGTCTCACGACGACAAGGGGCTCATCTGGCCTCGAGAGGTAGCTCCTGCCGACGTTCACGTGATCGCGACCGGCAAGACTGATGAGCCCTTTGACTACGCAGATCAGTTAGCTACGCAACTCGAATCGCGCGGAGTGCGCGTTCTCCTCGACGATCGCCGGTCGGTTTCTCCTGGCGTGAAGTTCAATGACTCGGAATTGATTGGCGTTCCGACGATCGTGGTCGTGGGCAAGCGACTTCCAGAGGGTTTCATCGAGGTCAAGGACCGTGTTTCGGGGGAGCGATCCGACATCGCCGTATCCGAGGCAGTGAGCGAGATCAGCGCGATCTGCGGGAAGTGATCAACTGCCTGGCGTCATGAGGGCAAGCCGAGCGCGTGACTTCTTCAGCGCGTCGGCTGCAACGTCCCCCGCTGATTGGTACACCGCGATAAGCCTCGTCTCGATCTCGGCCGCGAGTGCTCGAGCGCTCGCACTATCGCGCACGTCAATGGGCAGGTCGTAGGCGATGGCCGCTGGCGGGATCTCCTGATTCGCATCCTGGGCCATCTGGATCCAGGCAT
>CALFIA010000058.1 GCA_937876275.1 uncultured Actinomycetes bacterium
ATCGGCGTGAACGTCGCCCGTTACGACGCACTCAAGCGTCAGGGCACTGCAGTCGTCGGCGATGCTCGCGAAGTGCTTGCCGAGTTCACCGAGGGGCTAGCCGGCTGGGCCGCACCAGCAGAGTGGACGGCCGCCGGCCGAAGCTCGCGCGCAAAGCAGGTTGCACTCATCGATCAGCGCACGGCAGTGACCGAGACCGACGATCCGACCTACGCCCAGTTGATCGGTCGCGTGCATGCCATCGCGAATGATGACGACTACGTGCTGACTGCGGCAGGCGGCCTTCCCGGCGAACTCGTCATGAACTGGCCGAGCAAGGGCATAGCCACCTTCGACTGCGAGTACGGCTTCTCGTGCATGGGCTACGAGGTCAGTGGCACGTGGGGTGCGGCGCTCGAGCGGGCCGTGTCGCGCCCGGGCTCGACTGTCTATGGCATGACCGGCGACGGCTCGTTCATGATGCTGCCGATGGATGTCTACAGCGCAGTGCTGCACGACACCAGCCTCGTCCTCATCGTCTGCGACAACCAGGGCTTCAATGTGATCGAGCGACTGCAGATCGGTCACGGTGCTGCGAGCTTCCGCACCATGCTCGCTGATGAGGATCGTCCCAACCCCGCATCGATCGACTTCGCGAAAATCGCCGAAGGCATGGGTGCAGAGGTGATCTCTGCAGGTTCGCTCGCCGAGTTCGACTCAGCACTTCACGCAGTCAAGGGAATACCAGGCGTGCACGTCATCGTTGTACCTGTTGCGAAGCACAAGTGGAGCGAGGGTGACTCGTTCTGGGAGGTCGGCGTACCTGAGGTCAGCCACCGCCCCGCAGTGAACGATGCACGCGCAGCCCTGATGGAGGGCAAGAGTCAACAGCGTTGACTTTCACGACTAGATTTGGCCTATCTGCACCACTTAACAATCACGAAAGCAGGAATCATGACCGCGCGCGTCACGCATTGGATCAATGGCAAGCTCTGGGAAGGCACGGCTGAGCGATCCGGCGATGTCTTCGACCCCGCCACTGGTGAGGTCACCAAGACCGTTGACCTCGCAAGCGCAAAGGTGCTCGATGACGCTGTCGCCGCAGCGAAGGCTGCTTTCCCCGGCTGGCGCGATACGTCATTGACCAAGCGCGCATCGATCCTCTTTGCGTTCCGCGAGATCCTCAACTCGCGCAAGGAAGAGCTCGCCGCGATCATCACCGAAGAACACGGCAAGGTGCTCTCTGATGCACTGGGCGAGGTGACACGTGGCATGGAGGTCGTCGAGTTCGCCTGCGGCATCCCGCACCTGCTCAAGGGTGGCTTCTCCGAGGGTGTCTCCACCGGCATCGACGTCTATTCGATCCGTCAGGCACTCGGAGTCGTCGGCATCATCTCGCCCTTCAACTTCCCGGCAATGGTTCCGATGTGGTTCTTCCCGATCGCTATCGCCGCGGGCAACACCGTTGTCGTGAAGCCGTCAGAGAAGGATCCCTCCGCCACGAACTTTGTCGCCCAGATGTGGAAGGACGCCGGCCTCCCCGATGGTGTCTTTAACGTCGTGCACGGCGACAAGGAATCTGTTGACGCACTGCTCGATAACAAGGACGTCAAGAGCATCTCGTTCGTCGGCTCAACTCCGATCGCTCAGTACGTCTACGAACGCGGCACGGCCAAGGGCAAGCGCGTTCAGGCACTTGGTGGCGCGAAGAACCACATGCTGGTTCTCCCCGATGCCGATCTCGATCTCGCGGCCGACCAAGCCATCAACGCAGGCTTCGGCTCAGCGGGCGAGCGCTGCATGGCGATCTCTGTCGTGCTCGCAGTGGATCCGAT
>CALFIA010000059.1 GCA_937876275.1 uncultured Actinomycetes bacterium
TTGGCATCGATGACGGCCTTCTTGTGCTTGGTCGTCGCCCATTTGGAATGGCCGCTCATGCTGTCTGCCTCACCATCTCGACAAAGTATTGATGAACCCGGGTATCCCCGGTGAGTTCGGGATGGAAACTCGTAGCAATGAGGTGTCGATCTCGAACAGCGACGATCCTACCTTCGGCCGGCCCTGAACCCACTCGACCGAGGACTTCGACGCTTTCGCCGATCTCTTCGACCCAGGGGGCTCGGATGAAGATCCCAGGAAATGGTTCGTTCCCGATGCCCAGGAGGTCAATTCCTCCCTCGAAAGAGTCGACCTGACGACCGAAGGCATTTCGCCGAACGGTCATGTCAATACCGCCGATGGTCTCTTGATCGGGACGCCCATCCAAAATGCGGTCAGCAAGGAGGATCATCCCTGCGCAGGATCCGTAGATCGGAACTCCCGAACTTGCGGCATCTCGAAGCGGCTCCATTAGCCCATCGATGACCGCGAGCTTGGAGATCGTCGTCGACTCACCACCGGGCAGGACGATCCCCGATACCTTGGCGATATCTGACGAGTGACGAATTCGTATTGCTTCTGCCCCTGAGGCCTCGAGCAACGTCACATGCTCGCGAACGGCTCCCTGAATCGCCAGCACGCCGATGACCGGCGCGGAGGTCACCAGCCTCGTTCCTCCAGGCGATGGTGCACGGGAATGTCGGCGACGTTGATGCCGACCATGGCTTCGCCGAGGCCCCGCGAGACATCGGCGATGACGGCAGGATCGTTGTAGTGGCGAGTCGCACGAACAATTGCCTCTGCCCGCTTGAAAGCATCGGCGGGAGACGCTGCTCCGGAACCGGACTTGAAGATTCCCGAACCGACGAAAACACCGTCGGCACCGAGTTGCATCATCATGGCGGCATCAGCGGGCGTGGCAATGCCTCCAGCGGTGAAGAGCACAACGGGAAGTGCTCGCTTCTTGGCCACTTCGACCACAAGAGCGTACGGAGCCTGCAGTTCCTTTGCCGCGACGTACAGCTCGTCTTCGGCCATGGATGACAGTCGATTGATCTCGGCACGGATAGTGCGCATGTGGGTAACGGCATTCGAGACGTCGCCCGTACCGGCCTCACCCTTGGATCGAATCATCGCGGCGCCCTCGTTGATGCGCCGAAGAGCCTCGCCCAGATTGGTCGCTCCGCACACGAAAGGAACGGTGAACTGCCATTTGTCGATGTGGTTGGCGTAGTCGGCCGGGGTCAGCACCTCCGACTCGTCGATGTAATCAACACCGAGCGACTGAATGACCTGGGCCTCGACAAAGTGTCCGATGCGCGCCTTGGCCATCACCGGAATGGATACCTCGTTGATGATGCCTTCGATCATGTCGGGGTCAGACATGCGGGACACGCCACCTTGGGCACGAATGTCTGCGGGGACACGCTCAAGGGCCATCACCGCTACGGCGCCCGCGTCCTCAGCGATGCGAGCCTGCTCGGGGGTGACAACGTCCATGATGACGCCGCCCTTGAGCATCTCGGCCATGCCGCGCTTCACGCGATCGGTACCCACAACTGCAGACGCGTCTGACACGTCGAACCCCTTATGACTTTCGACCCCACAGCAGTCGCTGTGATGGGCCTCCATCGTAGGCCCTCAGCGTTCAACCAGCCCGTCGGGCACTGAGTCGTCCATCTCCCAGGTCTGCGGCCAGGGCGCATGCCCCGCCAACCGGAAGATTCTTACGAGGAACTGCCTCCGCACGGCCCGGCAGGCACGAACCGCGTCGTTGAGGAAGCGGCGACCCAGTTCAACCCTTCGACAGGCCGCGTCGAGCTCGGCAAGCAAATCGCTGCCTGATTCCGTGTCACGAATGAGCGCCAGCTCCTCTGGCTCCTCGAGAGCGATGATCAACGCTTGGGTGAGCGAACTCTCGGCACTTGCGCGCGCCAGGTCATCGTGTTCCCCGGTTGTCCTTGCCGCATGCGCCGCCTCCGCCACCACGATTGCCGAGGCCGGATCCATGACCCCGGATGTCGCCATTTCCAGTGCAACGGACGATCTACGTAACAGCAGCGCGTCTAAGGCAAGGGCGGAGGTGTCAATACGTTGGTGCAGGCGGTCAAGCCGTCCGGCAGTCATGCTTAGGTACAGCCCGAACACCAGCAACACTGCAACGAAAAGAACAATCCACGGCCACGCCATCAGCCGCGACCCATCAAGCGGCCAACGAGCTGACCTCGCAGATCCTCAGTTACGTGTTCGCCATTGACCGTAACGCTTTCGTACACCGCGAGCACGTCATCGAC